>CAMDOT010000010.1 GCA_945903635.1 Rhizobium sp. Q54
CGGCGCGGAACGAGACCAGCAGCAGCAGGCCCAAGGGCGCCAGGGTCGCGACCCAGCCCATCATGGTGAGGCCGACGACATAGCCGCCGTTCACCTGGAAGAAGACCGAGGCGAGCTGGGGCGAGCTGAACAGGCCGAAGGCCACGATGCCCGACAGCGCGAGCCCCGAGGCCATGTAATTGTAGACGCGGATCATGTGGGCGCGCAGGCCGACATCGAATGTCGCCTGGTCGGCAACGGTGCCGGCCCTGTTGAAGGCGTTGAAGTTCTGGTTCGCCATTTCGGTCAACCTCCACGGGATCTGAGTTCCTTGAGCCCCGTCGCCCGACAGTGTGGTGACTCAGCCCGTATGAATCAATAGCGACAGCGAAATCCCTCCGCTCGCGACAGCAGCTCTGCCTCAGAATCGCCCAAGTCCGCCGGATAGAGTGACTTGCGATCGACTTAGTCCAAATCAATCCTGTTGGAGTGCTTAAGAATGGCGTCACATGCCGTCGATATCCATGTCGGGACGCGCCTGCGTCAACGACGCACCCTGCTCGGCATGAGCCAGACCAAGCTCGCAGGCTCTGTGGACCTGACATTTCAGCAGATCCAGAAGTACGAGCGCGGCTCCAACCGGATGGGCTCGAGCCGGTTGTTCGAATTCTCCAAGGTGCTGGACGTGCCGGTGTCGTATTTCTTCGACGAGATGCCGGCCAATGCCCAGGCCGCGCGGCCGACGCAGGGCCGCGGGCGCAAGGGCTTTGCCGAAGCCGGCATGCCGTTCGAGCAGGAAAAGGACCCCCTGATCAAGCGCGAGACCCTTGAGCTGGTACGCGCCTACTACAAGATCCGGGCAGCCGGCGTGCGCGGTGGCGTCGCCAAGATGATCAAGGCCATCGCGGCCGCCGAGTCGACGCCCATTCCGACAAAATCTGGCGCGACGACATCTGTCGCGAAGAAAAAGCGCAAGGCGCCGACGACCCGGCGATAGTGGCGCGCCGATAGACGCCTCTCCCTCAGGCGGCGTCGCGGTAGGGCATATCGCCGAGGTAGTTCCTCTTGCCGATGCCGACGCCGTTGTGGCGCAGGATCGCGTAGGCCGTCGTCACATGAAAATAGAAATTGGGAATGACGTGCTGGATCAGGAATTCCTGGCCTGACAGCGACTTGCCGTTCCAGCGGGGCTGGGTGATCCGCCGCTCGGCTGACGCGGCGAAGGCATCGGGCGAAAATCCCTTCAGGTAAGCGATCACACTTTCGATGCGCGCCCTGACCTCGGCCAGCGTCTGCTCCGTATCGGCATGCACCGGCACGTCCTTCTCGCGATCAGCGAGGCGGGCGGCACCGAGCTTTGCCGTGTCGCAGGCGGTGCGGATCTGCTGCACCAGACTGAACTGGTCGGGCGAGAGGCGCGACTGCAGCAGGACGCCCATGTCGAACTTCTTCTCGGCCGCGAACTTTTCCGCCTCGCCCAGGATGGCGAGCAGGTTGGTCAGCATTTTGCTGGACTGGGTGACGACGATGGCGTGGATCATGGAGACCTCTGGTTGGGGGTGGTTCGGATGGGGGCGTGGCTATAGCAGCTATCGCGGCGGGCTGCCTGCCCTCACTCGTCCTGGTATTCTCGCCGGGCGTAATTCGCCTGTAAGTTGGCTCTGGCTCATTGCAGCTGAGGAAAGAATGGTCACATGGTGGCTTACAAATACCTCGTCTGGGCAGTCTTGCTGATCTTCGGCGTTGCCGGAGGTTGGTTCGCCTGGTGGCACGTCTCGAAATCGCTCTATCTCCGCGCTGCCGGCTCGGAAGTGTTCGGCGAAGCGACAATAAGGCCAGGCGTTCTCAGGCGACGGCAGGTATGGCGAATCATCTGGACTGTGGCTGGCGTGGCCGGCGGCGTGATCATGGGGATGATAGCCCTCACGATGCTGACCCGATTCCAGACTTGATCTTTGCCGATCCGGCTGCCGGCGCCGCGCTCAGATCCTTCGCCACAGCGGCCAGGTCGCGGCGAGCGCCAGCAGCCCCATCACCCCGGTGATCGCCGTGGCCTCCGGTGCGCCGAGCAGGTCCGCGAGCCAGCCCAGCCAGAGGAAGCCGATCGGTCCGGTGCCGATGCAGACGCTGAGGACACCCAGGATACGCGAGCGCATGTCGACCGGGGCCGCAAGATAGACCAGCGTCGCCTGCAAGGTGGAAAAGGCTGCTCCGCTGAACCCAGTCACCAATAGCGCGGCGCCGGCCAGCAGAGGCGTGGGGGCGAGCGCAAAGCAGATCAGCCCCACCAGGTAAGCAGCCACGCCGCCGACATAGACGCGGGCATGCCAGCCCTGACTGAGCCACAGCGCCAGCACGAGCGCGCCGGTGAAGGCACCGACGCCGTCGACGCTGGTGAGGAGGCCGACGCCTTCGGGACCGAGCAGCAGCCGGTCACGCCCGATCACGGGGATCATGCTGGTGAAGGGCCAGGCGAAGACGTTGTAGATGACGGTCACCGCCATGATGGCGCCGAGGCGCCGGTCGGTGAAGACGATCGCCACGCCCTCCCAGGTGCGAGCGAGCACCGCGCCCGATCCGGGCGCGGACGGGATGCGGCTCCGGACCAGCAGTATGGCCGCGACGGCCGACGCGTACATCAACACGCTCAGGACGAAGGCGCCCTCGATGCCGACGCCTGCCAGCAGCAAGCCGCCGACGGCGGGACCAACCATGCGGCTGGCATTGCCGGCGCCGACATCGAGCGCCATGGCCGTGGCCATGCGATCGCGGCCCATGACTTCGCCCATCATCACCCGTCGCAGGGGATTGTCGGTGGCCCAGCCGCAACCATTGATGAAACTGGCGACGGCGAAGTGCCAGACCTCGAGCGTCCCCGTCCAGGCAACGACGGCGAGCAGGGCCGAGGTGACGGCCATCAGGCCGACGACGCCGACCAGGGTCAGGCGCCGGTCGAACCGTTCGGCGAAGGCCCCGAGGAAGGCGCCGAACAGGCCCATGGGAACCAGGCGGAGCATGGTGACCATGGCGACGACGAGGGCCGACCCGGTCTGCTGATAGACGACGATCCCCATGGCGACGGTCTCCAGCCAGCGCACGGTGGAGACGAGCATGCCGACATACCACAGACGCCAGAAATCCATCGGACTGGTGCGCAGCACGTGGCCGAACGAACCGTCGGTTTGCCTGTTCTCGTTGTCGCTCATTCGGCTTTTGCCGCTGTCGTTTCGGTCGCCGTGACCCGGCGAGCCCTCCCGGCACCGACTGTCCCCCACCGCAGCGTCAAAGTCTTGCGCCGCGGCGGCGGCGTTCCGCACCTAGCGGCGGCGATGCCGGGACAACAGCACCTGCATCCCGAACACGAAGGCGAGGTAGGCCGCCATGCACAGTACCAGCACGCCCACCTCGCCGAGGGTCGGCTCGGTGATGAAGGCTGCAAGGCGGTCGCCGACGATAGACACGAGCAGCAGGCCCGGCGTCATACCGACCACCGAGCCGGCGACGAAGTCAGCGGTACGGATACCGCTCACGCCGAGACCGAGATTGATCACGGTGCCAGGCGCCACCGGCACCACCCTGAAGGCGACGACGACCACGAAGCCACGCGTCCTGGCCGCATCGAGAACGCGCTGCAACCTCGGGCCGAACAGGCGCGCCAGGGTCGTCTTTCCGAGCCAAGCGCCCACGAAGTACATCAGGAGCGCGCTGGTGAAGGCGCCGAGCGCCGAATAGGCGAAGCCGAGCCAGGGCCCAAAAACCGCCGCCGTGGCAAGAATGAGCACATTGACGGGAAACGCCACCACCCCGCCGACCAGAAACGCCGCCAGGACGAGAGCGGGCGCCCACGGATGATCCCTGGCCTCGGCCAGGAGGCGCCGGATCTTGTCCGCGGTCACGATATCGGTGGTGCCGGCAACCCACCACGCGACGGCAAGCCCCAGCATCCCGAGCAGGAGGGCAACGGCGATCAGCACGGGCTTGGTCTGCATGGCGGCGCACAGTAGGGCAGGGCGGGTGGCGCGGCGAGAGCATGCCGCGTGCGACGAGGCGGGATCACGCTACACTCCTGCCATGACCAACTCCCTCCTCCCCTCCTCCTGGCGGCCATCGCTCGCGGCGCTGTTGCCGGCCGACCCCGCGACCTATTCGGGTCCGCGCCTCGCGGTGTGGGGCGCGCTGGCATGGCTAATGGTCATCACAGTGCGGAGCTGTATCCACTTGCTGGCACCGGACGGCGGCGCGCACTCGATCGCGACCATCGACATCTCGGTCCCGGGCGGCTCCGATATCGTGGCGCTGTTCGGCCAGTGGGGCGCCTCACAACTCCTGCTGGCGGGACTGCTGTGGGTGCTGGTCCTGCGCTGGCGCGGCCTGGTGCCACTCACGCTCCTGGTCTTCTCGGCCGAGCCGTGCCTGCGCGGCTTCGCCGGCCACCTCAAGCACCTGACGACGGTGGGCACAGCGCCGGGTGCAGCACTCAACTGGGTGGTGCTGCCGGTACTCGTGGCACTGCTGTGGCTGTCGCTCTGTCCGGCGCGACGTGACGCATGAGGCGAGCATAACGGCGTCCGGCACCACCACCTTCGATGACCACCGACTCGAGACTGCCACGGGCGCCCTACACTGCACCTGTGGCTGAAGGGGATCAGACCTAGAAGGTCTAGACCTTGAAAGCCTGGCGGGCGAGCAGTCGCCAGCCCGAGGCCTGCTTCTGCCAGACCTGCAGGACGCCGATCTTCGAGACGTTCCACTTGCCGTCGCCCGTGCCGCTCTCGCTCTCCCAGGCATGACGCACGATGGCATCGTTGCCGGCGACCACGACGGTCTGCTTGGAAAGCTCGATGGATTTGTAGACCGTCTTCTTCGAGGCGACGACGTCGACGAAGGTCGCCTTGTCCTCGATCTTGCCGCTCGAATGGCCATAGCTCAGCTGGTCGGCGGTGAGCACCTCGAGCTTGGCCTTGTCGGGCGTGAGCATGGCTTTGGTGAGGGCGGCGACCGCCTCGGCGACGGCAGCGGCGTCAGGACCTTCGGCACGCGCGGGCGCGGCGGACGAAACAGCAAGCACGGAAACGCCCGAAGCAACAAGCGCAGCGGCAGTGAGACGGCGGCTGATGGTCATGGTTTCCTCCTGGGTTCTTCCCGCGTCCTTTTTCGTCGGCGCGGGATAGAGCAAAAGGCTAGCACCGTGTGCCGAGGCGCGGAACCGGAGGTTGCAGCACCCGGTGTGAAGACAGGGTAGTCTGGAACCCCAAAGCTTGCGTCCTCTTCGCCGGAGCCCCCCAATGTATGTGCTGTATCATGGCTGGAGATCGTCGGCGTCGCGTCGGGTGCGTCTCTGCCTTGCCGAGAAGGGCCAAGCCTTCGAGAGCAGGATCATCGACCTCACGAAGATGGAACACCATGCTCCCGCCTTCCTGAAGCTCAATCCCAACGGCGTCATTCCGCTGCTGATCCTGGAGGACGGACGCTCGCTCTACGAGAGCGGCACGATCTGCGAATATCTCGACGAGACGCATCCCGAGCTGCCGCTTCGTCCCGCCGACGCCTTCGGGCGCGCCGAGATGCGCAACTGGATCCGCCATGTCGATGGGCTGATCGGCAATCTTATCATCTTCAACTGGGCGCATTCGATGGCGAAGGTCGCCACACAATGGTCCGACGCGGAGCTCGCGGAGAAACTCAAGGCTGTGCCCAGCAAGGAGCGGCGCGAAGCCTGGATGCGCACCGCGCGAAAACCCTACACCGAGGAGGAGCGTCAGGAGGCGCGCGACAAGCTGCGCGTCGGGTTGCTCGACCGGATGGAGGCGATGCTGGCCCAAGGCGCCTGGCTTCTGGGCGAACGCTATTCGATCGCCGACATCGCGGCAGTGCCGTTCGTGAAGCGCATCGACGAGGAAATCGCACCCGACGAGATGACCGCGGCACGCCATCCGCGCGTCCACGACTGGTGGAAGGCGATCCAGGCGCGGCCGGCGTTCGCGGTGGCTAAGATCGGGCCATTCACCGATGCCTGATGGACACCGGAGCCGAGCGGTCTATTTCGGGACCAGACGATAGCCGCAGGGATGGCTCTGCTGCAGGGTGGTAATCGGGCGCGGGCCGGTGCCGGCGGGAACCGTGATCTGCGCGCCGTTCGGATCGGCATAGCTCGGCACCACGGCATTGAAGCTGCCGTCCGGCGCGAGGGTCACCGTCCAGATCGGCTGAGGGAAGGCCGCGAACCTGAGCGACATGGCGCCGCCGGCAACCCGGATGATCGGATCGCCGGCGCCAGGTGCGCAGGTCGAGGCGTTGCCCGGCGCGTGTTCGATGACGATGGGCCATTCCTGGGAGGCCTTGGCCTGGGGAACCTGGGCCTGAACGGAGGAGGTGACAGCAGCTCCCGAAGCGAACGCGACGATCGCTGCAACAGTACGAACTTTCATGTCCTCCCCTTCTCCCGATACCGACCCCTGACATCGGCGACGGTGGCAGGCATGCGAAACAGGGTCAATCTGGCGGCGGCACCTAGTGCGCCAGCAGGACCGGCACCGGACAGGAGGAGATGACCTTGCCGGTGGCGCCCCCGAGGCCGAGAAAACCGCTGAGCTGGCCGCGGCCGTAGGCACCCATGACCAGGAGATCGACGTTCTTGTCACTGGTGTAACCCAGCAGGGCGCGGCCGCGGGCCCGACCCGACGCGGCGCCGGGATCGATGGCATCGACGGTCGCCGCGATGCCGTGCCGGCCGAGGTGGCGCACCAGCAGTGGCGCGCTCACCGCATCGGGCGTGGCGCCGGCGACCAGGATCGTCACCTTGTCGGCACGCACGAGAAACGGCAGAGCATATTCGATGGCGCGCGCCGCCTGGGCGCTGCCGTTCCAGGCGATGACGACCGAGGACAGGCGGCGGGCGCGGGGATCTGGCGGGGCCACCATCACCGGGCGGGCGCAGTCGTGGATCGCGGCATGGATGGTCGCGGGAGCCGCGTTCTCGGGGTCCGCTCCCGGCCGACCGAGGACCAGGAGATCGGCTGAGCGGCCCATCTCGACCAGCGTGTCGAGCGTCGTGTCCCAACCGGCGCGCAGAGTGCCGCCCACGATGCCAGCCGCGTGCTCGCGCCAGGCGCCTTCCGTATTGTGCAGACGTCCGTTCAGCCGGCTCCTGTCCTGGTCCCTGAGGAAAGGCATGGCTTGGGCGGCGATATTGATGTCGTCCAGCCGCCCGTGCGGAAAGTGCAGGCCGTCGACGATGGCGCCGAAATCGGCGGCGATTTGGGCGGCGAGCCGGAAGGCCATCGCAGCGTCGGGACCGCCTTCGGAAATCGCCAGAACGGATTTCACCATCGTCGAGATCTCCGGGATCAGCTCAGCATGGCGACAGGAACTTCCGCCGGATCACTTCGCCAGCTTCATGCATTCGCCGGCGGCTTCCGCCGCGTCGCGCGCGGTGGCGCGCGACATGGTTCCGTTCATCACCAGGGGCCGGGCAACAGAGGTCAGCGCCTCCTTGATGTCGTTGGTCGGCGTCACCTTCGGCGATGCCTGGTTGAAGAGCATCTGGCCCTCCGGCGAGAGCTTGGCCGCACAGGCGGCGGCGGCGGCCTGATCGGCCTGGACCGCGCCCGGGAGCATCGCCAAGCCGAGGAGAGACAGCAAAGAGAGCGGAAGGCGCATACGCATGGTCGGTCTCCGTTAAGTCCTGTTGTGCATTCCAAGTACTGGCCCATCGGCTGCCCTGCTGGCAAGGTAGCATCCGCATGCCGCTTCACTGGACGATAGATTCGACGGAAAAACTGGTCACCGCAACCGCGGACGGTGGGGTCACGCGCGCCGAGTTCGAGGCCTTTCTCGATGCCGTCGGCGGCGCCGGCGCCCACGGCTATCGCAAGCTGTTCGATGGCGCGCACGGCGAACCGGACATGAAACCACACGATATCCTGGCGTTGGGCGTGCGCATGCGCGCCACCCACGCGGAGGGTCCGATCGGCGCGTTGGCCGCGGTCGTGCCGGGCAACATGGCCGACGAACTCAATCGCGTGCTGGGGATACTGGCCGCGGCCAAGCGGCCGATGCGGGTCTTCCGCGAGGTCGGGCCGGCGCGCAAATGGATCGCCAGCCAACCGGCGTAACGCCACCTGACGCGCGGCCGGGAGCATTTTCAGAAATGGTCGATAATTCCGTTGTGACCCAGGCCCCCGCCACGAAGCGCCGGATCGACGGCCGCCGCCTGCGGAGCGAGCGGACCCGGCAATTGATCATCGAGGCCTATCTCGATCTCCTGCGCGAAAACCCGCAACCACCGACGGCGTCCCAAATCGCCAAACGTGCCGGCTACTCCGTCCGTTCCGTGTTCGAGCGCTTTGCGGATCTTCTCGCGCTGAGCTTTGCCGCCGCCGACCACGCCTTCGCCCAGGGCATGGCCTAGGCCGTGATCCGCCATGCCGACGCCGACCGGCAGACCCGGCTCCGATCCCAGGTCGAGACGCGCGCCGGCGTCTGCGAGCGATGGCTGCCGCTGTGGCGCGCGCTGCTGTACAACCAGAGCGAATCGGAACTGCTCAAGGTGCGGATCGGGCACATGCGCGACGTCGTCGCCGCCCGCCTGCAGTTGATGTACCGGCCGGAACTTTCGACCCTGCCGGAAGCCGAACGGGCGCAGCTCGTGATCGCCCTCGAGGCGCTGACCGATTTCGAAAGCTGGGGGCGCATGCGCGAACGTCACGGCCTGTCGATCGAGGCCGCGCGCGAAGTCTGGATCAGCGCTATCGATCGGATGCTGCCGCCGACTCCATCGCCTTCCTAAAGCCGCATCCAGGCACGGGCCGCTGTCGGGGCGGCAGACTGGCGCATTTTTGCAGCGGTCAGAAACCGGAGCCCTCGAAGCGTGTTGATCTCATCCGACACTCGCGCAATCACGGGCCGCCGCCGGGGCCGGCCTGATCGGCGATCTCCTCGTTGGGATTGCGAGCGCATTGGCGGCAGATGGGCGACCGCGGCCATATCGTCTACGATCGCAGCGGGATGGACACGGCGCTCCGCAACGCTACTGGCCGGCGGCGCGCTCCAGGCTCTTGATGGCGAGCGGCGCCTTGCCCGATTTCTCCGCGACTTCGAGATCCTGCGCCTCGATGATGGCGCGGGCAGGCAGGTCCTTTTCGAGACCTTCGAGGGCGTCGAGCGGCACCCGGCGGTTGGAGCGCTGACTGCCGTCCTCGTAGATCACGTTGAACAGGACATATTCCGTCCGCTTTCCGGGCTTCTTGGCCATGGCGGCCTCCGATCTGGGTTTGGGACGTCGATTGCGAGGCGCCCCATACGGCTTTCACGGCCGAAGCGCGAGGAGATTCGGCCGCCGTGGCGCCGAACCCTTATCGTGGCGGCGGCGGCGGCAGCATCCGGTCGATCGTACTGCACCAGACGTCCTGGGCGGCTTCCGGCGACAGGCCGAAATGGTCGCGCATCTGGTCCCAGCTCTCGAAGCTGATCAGCGTGACCAGCGCGATCAGCAATTGATCGTGCGCCGGAGCCTCCAGGGTCGACAGCTCCCGCGCGTACATCAGCTTCAACCGGGTCATGTTGCCCTGGCGCGCGAGGGCCATGCGAGGCTTGAGGTCCGGGACCTTGCTCTGGATGCCGACGAGGATGCGCCACAGCGGCAGCCACTTCTCGCAGGCGTATGCCCGGGTTTCGACATGGGATCTGATCCGGGCCGAGCGATCACCCTCGACATCGCGCGCCACTGCCTCGGCCTGGCCCACGGCAAGCGCATAATCCGCCGCCGCGAGGCTGAGGGCGTCGAGATCGGAAAAACGCTCGAAGATCGACCGCACCGAATAGCCGGCATGCTCGGCAATCTGTCCTGCGGTCGGCATCCCCGGACCACAGCGCAGGAGATCGAGATAGGCCTCGATGATCAGATGCCGGGTCCGCTCGCTGCGCAGGCGCCGGCCGTCCACCTGATGGCGCTTGCGGTGAGGGTCGGTCAACGATGGGGCATGCAGCGACACAAGGATAGCTCCCGATATGCCGTCGCCCGCGACGGCGTGAGGGACAGTTGCCGGCCGCCGAAAGCAACACATCGCGTCGACGCGATGGCTATTCCCGAAACGGCTCAACCATGGATCAACTATAGCTGCGAACCTTCTTTTCCCCTAACTGCCGCATTGCGCCGGCAGGCGGCAGGCGACAGGCTATGGCCATGATCGAACGCCCGACAGCCGCCAGCGGCGCCGGCAACGCCCTGCTTCTCGCGATCGTTCTCGTCCTTGTCGCGGCCACCGGTACGGCCGATGCCCAGCCGCGGCGCCCGCCGGACAGCGACAAGGGGAGCGACAAGCCGACCGATTGCACCACGACCCTGGGCGCCTTGCCCAAGGAATGGCTGGGCGAGGCCTTCGCCATCGACGGCATCACGCTGGGCGGCGCCGGGTTGAAGCCGCAGCTGCGGCTATGGGGCGTCCAGACGGGCGAGCTGCGCGACCGGCAGAGCGGCCTCGAAACGATCGCAGGCATGCGGGCGCGCGCCGCGCTCGAGGACATGCTCGAAAAGGCCGAGCACAAGGTGAAGTGCCGGGCGGCACGCTGGGACCGCGACTGCCACGTCGTGGCGCAGTGCACCGTCGAGGCGGCGCCGGCGCCGCTCGATCTCGGCGGCTACATGATCGCGAGCGGCCTGGCCTACGGTTTCCGGCTCGAGGAAGTACTGCCGTGGGAGCCACGCGCCAGTCAGCGCTATGCCGGCGCCGAGGCCGAGGCACGCAAGGTCAGGCGCGGCTTGTGGCCGATCTGGCTGGGCGAGAAGTAGGGCGGCCGACGCCGCCCGACGGATACTCTAGCGCCCGATATCCGCGGCGATCCGCCGGTCGCGAGCGATGGTCTCCAGGACAGCCGAAGGACCATCGATTTGCACGGGAATGTCGGCAAGGCGCGCCTGGGAGTGCAGCGACTTGTTGTCCCGCATGCCGAGCAGGGCTGCCGTCAATCGGGTGGCCACCGTCGAAGCAGTCGTGGCCGGCGCGAAGACGCCATAGCTGATCGTGTACGCGAGCTTCGGATCGCCGACGAGTTCTGCGAGGGTCGGGACTTGGGGCAATTCGGGCGAACGCCGGGCGCCGGAGGTCGCGATCACCCGAAGCTTGGTGGAGTCGCGCCTGCCGTACAGGAGCGCCAGGCGCGTATCGACGGCCGCGACGTCGGCGCGTCGCGTCAGCAGTAGATCGGCAGCGGCCTTCGTGCTCACGGTCTCGACCAGATCGAACGACAGCTTCATCCGCTGCTCGATCAGTGCCAGCAGGAGGCCGACGGTGGAATCTCGGCCGGTTGTCGCCGCCTTCAGCGGGCTGGTCCGCGCAGCCGCGAGCAGTCCGGCCCAATCGGCAATACCGGAATATTGATTGACCACGATCGCCGTCGAGAAACCGCGGGTGATCTTGGCGATCGGCAGGAGGCGTGACAGGAGTGGATCCGCTGGGGTGTCCTGCAGGACCAGGTTCAGCACCTCGGCGATCAACAGCGTCTTTCCATCGGGCTTCGAGTCGATCACATGACGGGCGGCCACCCGCCCGGCGTCACCCAGCGCATAGTCGAATTCGACCGGCTCATCGAGTGCCGCGGAAAGACCGTCCTGGATGAGTTGGGCGCAAAGATCGGTAGGATTGCCGACACCATAGCCGCACATCAGGCGGACGGTCTCGGCCGCCGCCGCCCGCCACGGCAGCAACCCCAGCCCGCCGACGGCAACAGCCTTCAGAAGAACGTCGCGTCGCTGGAACGTCATGAGGAGAGGATACAGAGCCGGCGGCCGGGCATCCAGTGTGTCCTGCCAATGTCAGCGCATCCCAACGTCAGCACATTGGCCACAGGAAAGCGCCGGCCTGCCCGCCCTGGCGTCAGCGCGCAGCTCGCTTTTTCCGGGGGACCTTGCCGTGCGGCCGCTTGGCCGGAGCCGTCGGTGGGACGGCGACGTCGCGCTGGAGATTGTCATACACGTCGTCCATGAGACGATAGTCGATCGTGAGTTCCTCACCGGCCGGAATGTCGCGCACGGCGTGATAAGTCACATCGCCGTCGTCGGAGCCCAAGTTGGGATCGGCGGCATGGTTCATGTACCAGCCGGTCGAGATGCGCAGGAAATCGAGCGGCACCCAGTAGCCGCCGGTGCTGCGAATGCCGAACTTCTTGTAGAGGGCGACATGGCGCGAGGCGTCGACCTGCCGGGTCGTGACCCAACGACTGTCCTCACCGTCCCAGACGCGGACGACCTCTCCCTTTTTGATGTCCTGATCGGCAAAACAGCCGATGCCGTGAACGCCGGAGGCGCCGAGATAGACGAATGCCTTGCTGGTCTTGCGCTTCATGAAAACTCTTACTCGTGATCGCCGGTACCGTACGGCCCGCGTGCTTACCCTGCCCCTCGCGCCTCTTCAATCGTGCCAATGCCACAGCCTGGGGGTGGCTGGTTCCGCCGCCAGAACGGCGCTAGGCTCTTTCACTTTCAAGCGGGGAGAAGTCTAGACCGAGCACAAGCCAAGGCCGCACGCGACAAGCCGCAGCACAAGCGGACAGCGCGTCGACCGTATACGTCACTGGGAGGACGCACCATGAAAAGCCGAACCGATCGCTTTGCGTTGGCGTGTTTTGCGTTGGTAAGCGTGGCCGCATTGACGATGGCAACGACCGGCCCCGCCCGGGCGCAGAAATCCGGCGGCGTTCTCAAGATCCAGCACATGGATACGCCACCCAGTGCCTCGATCCACGAGGAGGCGACCGTCTCGACGGCAGTGCCGTTCATGGGTTTGTTCAACAACCTGGTCATGTTCGACCAGCACGTGGCCAAGAACAGCTTCGAATCGATCATCCCGGATCTCGCCCTGAGTTGGACATGGGGTGCTGACGGCAAGACGCTTGCCTTCAAGCTGCGCCAGGGCGTGCGCTGGCACGACGGCAAGCCGTTCACGGCCAAGGACGTCGCCTGCACCTTCGATCTGCTGCTCAGCGCCGAAAACAAGCTCCGGCGCAATCCGCGCGGGGCCTGGTACGGCAATGTCGAGAAGGTGACGGCCGACGGCGATTTCGACGCAACCTTCCACCTCAAGGCGCCGCAGCTCTCGCTGCTGGCACTGCTGGCCTCCGGCTATACGCCGATCTACCCCTGCCATATTCCCATCGCGGACATGCGCCGCAAGCCGATCGGCACCGGGCCATTCAAGTTCGTCGAACTCAAGATGAACGAGGGCATCAAGCTCACCAAGAACACCGATTACTGGAAGCCGGGGCGGCCTTATCTCGACGGCATCGAATACACCATCATCGCCGACAGATCGACGCGCATGCTGTCGTTCGTCAGCGGCAAATTCGACATGACCTTCCCGACCGACGTCACCGTGCCTCTCCTGAAGAACATCAAGAAGGACGCCCCGCAGGCGCAATGCACCATGCGCGCCACCGGCGTCAGTACCAACCTGATCGTCAATCGCGAGATGCCGCCGTTCGACGATCCGAAGATCCGCCGCGCCATGGCACTGACGCTCGACCGGCAGGCCTTCATCGACATCCTGAGCGAAGGCCAGAGCACGATGGGTGGAGCCATGCTGGCACCGCCGGACGGCGTCTGGGGTCTGCCACCGGAAAAATTGAAGACCATCATCGGCTACGGCGACGTCGCCAAGAGCCGCGAAGAGGCGCGCGAGCTGATGAAGCAGGCGGGTTATGGCCCCGACAAGCGGCTGAAGCTGAAAGTCAGCACGCGCAACATCGCCACCTTCCGCGATCCGGCGGTGATCCTGCTCGACCAGCTCAAGCAGATCTACATCGATGCCGAGCTCGAGGTCATCGACACCAGCGTCTACTACAACCGCGTGTTCAAGAAGGACTACGTGGTGGCACTGAACCTCACCGGGTCGGCGGTCGACGATCCCGACGTCACCTTCTTCGAGGGCTATGCCTGCGGCTCGCTGCGCAACTACAACAACTACTGCAACCCCGAGATGACCAAGCTGTTCGAGGCGCAGTCGCGCGAGCCCGACCAGAAGAAGCGCCTGAAGATGGTGTGGGAGATCGACGCCAAGCTGCAGGAGGACATCGCCCGGCCGATCATTTCGAATGGCAAGGCGGCGGGTTGCTGGCAGCCTTACGTCAAGGGTGTGACCTTGCACACCAACAGCATCTACAACGGCACGCGCTACGAGGACGTCTGGCTTGACCGCTAGGCCCGTGCCTGCTCATGCGCTGGTGCGCAGCAACAGCTTGCCAGCGACATGCCTGCCTTCGAGCCGCCGATGCATTTCCGCGGCCTTGGCCAATGGAAAGACGCCCTCGATCGGAACCTTGAGCCAACCCGCAAGGATGCCGTCCACCACATGCTCGATGCCCGCACTCCATTCAGGCGAGCTGTGGTCGACGTGGCCGAGATGAAGCCGGGTGAAGGTCTGCGAGCGCGGCAGGATGCGCTCGCGGATGTTCTTGAAGGGCTGGCCCTCGGCCTCACCGATGCTGATCACGTGGCCGAGCTTCTTCACCACGCCGAAGGTGCGGTCGAGCATCGTGGCGCCGTAGGAATCGATGGCGAGATCGACGCCCTTGCCTTTAGTGAAGTCGAGCACCGCGGCCTCGAAATCCTCCGTCTTCGTCAGCACGACGCGGGCCGCGCCGTACTCGAGCGCACGCGCCTCCTTGCCCGGCGTGCCCGTGGTGCCGATGATCGTCGCACCGGCATGCACGGCAAGCTGGCTACACATGAGGCCGACACCGCCGCCGATGGCGTTGACCAGGACAACATCGCTGGGACCAACCCCGCCGTAGATCGTCCAAAGCATGTGATATGCCGTCAGCGCCTGAATCGGGAAAGCAGCGGCAATGTCGAGCCCGATACTGTCCGGCAGCGCGATGAGGCCGGCCGCCGGCGCCACGCATTTTTCTGCATAGGCACCGCCCTTCTCCGGAAAGGCGGCGACGCGGTCTCCGACCTTCACGCCCGAGACGCCCGGGCCGAGCACGGCGACGGTACCGGAAACCTCGAAACCCAGGACCATCGGGTAGGTCATGGCATGCGGATAGATGCCCAGCCGGACCTGCGTGTCTGCCCAGTTGCAGCCGGCGTAGGCCACATCGAGCAGCACTTCGCCAGGGCCGGGAACCGGGTCGGGCAGTTCGGCCAGGGAGAGCTGCTCGGGCCCGCCCGTGGCATGGATGACGACGGCTTTCATGACCTTCTCCGCAGCGATGGGACCGCCGCGAGGCCTTGCAACTTCAGCGCCAGCGAGGCCGCGGGAACGGCCGGACGACCCGGCCCCCTGCCTGGCTCTCCCGGCTATTTGGCCAGCGACTCGAGCCAGCGACGCGCCAGCGCGGGCGCGCGGAAGACACGCATTGGCCGGTCGGCGACGGCGAGAATGCCCAGCACCCGCGCGACAAGTTCGGCCCTGTGGTCCGGCACGACGACGGCCAGCGGCCCCATGCGCTCCTGAGCATGGATGGCGCGGAAGCGCACGCCCAGCATAAGCAGGTCTTCCGCCCCCATCGAGGTATCGCCCCGACTGCCGTCGAACAGCTTTCGGTAGGCCATCGCTCCACTCGACGCCAAGTCATCGAGCAATGTCTCCATGTCTCCACGCGTAAAGTCGCCATCCGCCACGATGACGACCAAATGGGCCTCGGCATCAATTGTCCAATCGAGCGACATACTGCAGGTGACATCCTTTGCGCGAACGAAGAGGCTTGTCTGCCACCGTGATGGAGCGAAGGCCAGCGCCATCGCACCGCGCCAAACCGTATAGCGCCGTGGGCAGGCGTGGCCGCTGGCGCTAGAGTGATGACCCAACCGAGGAGGCTGCCCCGTATGCTCACACTCTATTTTGCCCCCGGCTCGAGTTCGATGGCGCCCCATATCGCCCTGCACGAGACTGGCGCGTCGTTCGAGGGCAAACCGCTGTCCCTGGCAAAGAAGGACACGCGGACGCCGGCGTTCCTCGCGATGAATCCCGCCGGGAAAGTGCCGGTGCTGATGGTGGACGACCGCATGCTCACCGAGGTGGCGGGGATCCTGTTCTATCTCGCGCGGATGTTTCCCGCGGCGGGGTTGCTGCCGCAGGGCGACGTCGAGGCCGAAGCCCAGGTGGTCTCCTGGATGTCCTATATTGCCTCGACCATCCATCCGGCACGACGCCAGGGACTGGAACACGCACGCGAAGTCTATGCGGTGGCCGACAAGCGTCTGGGCAAGAACGATTGGGCGGTGGGTGGGCGATACTCGATCGCCGACATCCATCTGTTCCGTCTCTACTGGCGCTTCCGCAGCTCGCTCGAGCCCGAGCCGGGAGCCTTCCCCAATATCGAGGCGCACTATGCGCGCATGATGGCGCGACCGGCCGTACAGCAAACGATCGAGATCGAGACGCAGATCGGCTACGACCCGCCAGCGTAACGGCCGGCTATTCGCGGTTCAGCACTCGCCACACCTTTTCAGGGGTTGCCGGCATGTCGATGTGATTGACGCCGTGTTCGGCGAGCGCATCGACCACCGCATTCATCACGGAAGGCAGCGCGCCGGCACATCCCGCCTCGCCGCAGCCCTTGATGCCCAGCCGGTTGGTCTTGCACGGCACGGACTGGTTCTCGATCGAGAAGTCTGGCGCGTCAGACGCACGCGGCATGGCGTAGTCCATGAAGGAGCCAGCCACCGGCTGGCCCTGCTGGTCGTAGACCGTGCGCTCCATCAACGCCTGGCCGATGCCTTGGATGACACCGCCATGCGCCTGGCCTGCGACCAACATCGGATTGATGACCGTGCCGAAGTCGTTGACCATGAAATAGCGCACCACCTCGATTACGCCGGTGTCACGGTCGATCTCGACTTCGGCGACGTGGCAGCCGTTGGGGAAGGAGAAGGGTGGATTGTCCGAGATGTGGCTGACATCGAGCGACTGCGGCAGGTCTGCCGGCAGCTTGAGGCCACCACGCAGCTTGTCAGCCAGCTCCAGGATGCTGATGCCACGATCTGTGCCGGCGATCACGAAGCGGCCATGCGCGAATTCCATGTCTACCGCCGAGGCTTCGAGCACATGGGCCGCGATCTGCTTGCCCTGCGCGATCAGTATGTCTCCGGCCTCCAGGAAGGCTTGGCTGGCAACCAGCGCCGACTTCGACCCACCGGTGCCGCCACCCACCTTGAGCTGGTCGCTGTCGCCCTGCAGCAGGCGGAAACGCTCCAAAGGAATGCCGAGCTGGCTGCCCAGCACCTGCGCGAAGGGCGTGGCGTGACCCTGCCCGTAGTCGAGCGTGCCGCTCAGCATGGTGATCGTGCCGTCGTCCTCGAAGCGGACGCCGCCATACTCCTTGGCGGGCGGTCCCGTGACCTCGAGATACGAGCCGATGCCGCGGCCGCGCAGCTTGTTGCGCGCGGCACTCTCCTGCTTGCGCGCCTCGAAGCCCGACCAGTCCGCGGCCTTCAGGGCCTTGTCGAGCACCGACGTGAACTCGCCCGAATCGTAGTTCATGCCCGACGGCGCCTTATAGGGCATCTGCTCCGGCGCGATGTGATTGCGCCGGCGCAAGTCGATGCGATCGATGCCCATCTCACGCGCTGCCGTGTCGATCAGGCGCTCCATGTAGTAATTGCCTTCGGGCCGTCCGGCGCCGCGGTAGGCGCCGACCGGCGTCGTGTTGGTGAACACGACCCTGGAATTCACCTCCATCGCCGGCGTCTTGTAGACGTCGATGACGTTCTTGACCGCGTTGGTCGTGGCCGGCATCGGCGGATAGATGTAGGCGCCGGCGTTGCCGGTGCCGCTCAGCCGCACGGCGAGGAACCTGCCGTCCTCGTCGAGTGCCAGCTCGGCAATGCGTTGGTGATCGCGACCGGCATGGTCGCTCAGGAAGCTTTCGGAGCGTTCGTCGGTCCACTTCACCGGGCGGCCGAGCAGCTTGCCGCCCAGCAGCAGCGGCGCGTACTCGGGATAGACCTGCGACTTCATGCCGAACGAACCGCCGACATTGCCGGTCAGCACACGCAGCTTGTTCGGCGGCACGTTGAGCACGTCCTTGGCGAGGCTGCCGCGCAGGCCCATCACGCCCTGGCAACCGACATGCAAGGTCCAGCGCTCGGTCTTGGCATCATAGGAACCGATCGCCGAGCGCGGCTCCATGGCATTCACCACGATCCGGTTGGAGGCGATTTCGAGCCGGGTCACGTGCGCCGCCTCGGCGAAAGCCTTCTTCACCGCTTCGGCATCACCGTAGTGGAAATCGAGCACCAGGTTGCCGGGAGCGTCCTCGTGGATCTGCGGCGCGCCAGGTTTCAGGGCGTCGGCCGGGGTGGTGACGGCGGGCAGTTCCTCGATGTCGAGTTCGACGGCTTCGGCGGCATCCTTGGCCTGCACGGCCGTTTCAGCCACGACACAGGCCACGGCCTCGCCCACGAAGCGCACGCGGCCTTTGGCCAGCGACGGCCGGGGCGGTGTCTTCATCGGCTTGCCGTCGCGGTCGGGAATGTTGAGGCCGCATCGCATCGGCCCGAATCCTGCCGCTTCGAGATCGGCATTGGTGTAGATGGCAAGCACACCCGGCATCGCCTTCGCGGCGGATGCATCGATACCCTTCAGCACGCCGTGCGCGATCCTGCTGCGCACCATCACGGCATAGGCCTGGCCCGGCGGATTGATGTCGTCGGTGTAGCGTCCCTGGCCGCGTAGCAGCTTGGGATCCTCGGAGCGCGGCACGGACTGGCCAACGCCGAATTTCATCAAGGCAAGACCGGTGTCGTCGAACGAGTCCATACGCTAACCCCCGCAAATTCCAAGCCACCTCACCCCGAGGATCTCTCCTCGGGGTGAGGCAGTCCGTTCCTGATCGATCCTACTTCAGCGGCGAGTAATTCGTCGGCAGCAGCAAGGTCGAATGCATCGCCTGTAGTTTCACCGGACCCTTGGCGAGATAGGCCTGCCACGCCGGATCCTTCATCGCCGCACCGCGCGCCTCGAAGCGCTCCTGCAGGTTCTTGTAGCGCCAGAGGTGGATCCACTCGTTGGGCTGCGGGAACTCGCCCGTCCAGGCACCCCAGATCGGCGAGTACTTCTCACGCGCGGCCTGCACCTCCTTGAAGTCTTTGCCGTACTGGACGGCGCCACCCATGTTGCAAAGATAGACGCGCAGCTCGTAGATGTTGCCGCTGGTGCCGTCGTCCGGGCGAATATCGACCACAGGATTCATGAGCCGCAGGTCCTGGCGCTCGATCAGCGGGCGGATCACCGGCACATAGCCTTCGGTCCACGGCTTGTGCTTGCCGAGCTCACCGCGCAGTCGCGTGCGTTCTTCGTAGCTGTCGTACTTCCACAGATGCCAGATCTGATTCAGCGCGCCGAACTCGGCCGTCCAGTAGCCGTGGTTCACGCCAAAATTCTGGCCGCGCGCCGGCCGGCCGATCGTCTCGGCAGCCTTGAGATATTCCGGCATCTTGCCGGGCTTCAGCGTGTAGGTACGAAGCTCGTAGACCATGTCATTTCCTCTCAGGGATGGGGATTCTTGGGCGGATGCGCGCGCACCGCCTCCTCGTTGATGTCAGCGCCCCAGCCCGGCCGGGTGGGCACGATCAGCTCACCATTCTGGATGACCGGGGGATGCGTGACCAGATCGTCCTTCCACGGTACGTCGTCGATATCGATTTCCATGATGCGGAAGTTGGGCATGGCGGCGCACAGGTGCGCGCTCATCAAGGTCGACATGTGGCCGTAGAAATTGTGCGGCGCGCAGTTGATCTCGTAGGCTTCCGCCATGGTCGAGATCTTGAAGGACTCGGCTAGCCCGTTCCACGGCACATCGATGATCGACACATCGATCGAGCGATTCTCGAAGAACGGCCGGAATTGGCGGCGGCCGAACAGCGATTCGCAGGAGGCGATCGGCATCGAGGCGCGGTCGCGGATCAGCCGCAGTCCTTCGGGATCGTAGGAATCGATCTCCAGCCAGAAGAGATTGTAGGGCTCGCAGGTGCGCGCGACCTTGATGTAGCCCTCGGTCTTGAAGTTGAAGTTGGTGTCGAGAAGGATGCCCATGTCGTGGCCGGCGCCCTGGCGGAAAGCCGCCAGCCCGTCGGAGATCGCGGCCAGCGTCGCACCATCGGCGTTGAGCTCGGGTCCGCCTGCGGTGCGGCCAAATCCCGGCTGGTGCATGTTGGGCGGATCGAGATCGAAGCGGAAGATGTTGGTTTTCAGCGCCTTGAACCCACGCTCTTTCACATGCTTGCCGAGCTTCACCACGTCGTCGAACGAGCGCACCGGCTCGACGCCCATCACCTCGGCATTGCGGAAACGGTAGCTGCCGCAATGCGACCAGTAGAGCGGCAGGCGGTCACGCACCGGACCGCCGAACAGGGCGCAGACCGGAATGCCGAGGGCTTTCGCCTTCACATCCAGAAGGGCGTTCTCGATCGCCGCCATCGCCTGCTGGTTGATGCCGCCCGGCGCCTGGCGCGTGATGGCATAGAAGGTCGTCATGATGCGCTCGATCGGCCGCGGATCCTGGCCGACGAGGCTTGCCGCCATACGGCGAATTACGGCGGTAAGGCCGGCGCTGCCGTAGCCTTCGTTGTATTCCGACCAGCCGACCAGGCCATCGTCGGTCGTGATCTTGAGAAAGGAGAAGTCACGCCAGCCGGCGTCGCAATGCAAATCCTCGATTTTGACGATTTTCATGATGGTTCCTCCCGAGCTTGCCTCAGCATAGACTAGGCAGCAGCCACCGCGGGATGAATCAATGCCCCTATTCGGCAAAGGAATGCTGGTCGTCTTTTCCGAGGTGAAGGCGCGCGATGAGCGTGACTTCAACGAGTGGTACAATCGCGAGCACATCGACGAGCGGATCAACCTGCCGGGTTTCCATCGCGCCCGCCGCTACGTTGCGGTCAGCGGCTCGCCCAAATACCTCGCCACTTACGAATGCGACAGCGTCGGCGACCTCGCGACGCCGGGCTACCTGCAGTTGCTGGCCAACCAGACGCCGTGGACCCAGGCGGTGATGGCCAAGTTCACTCAGTTTCGCCGGCTGACGCTCCGCACCCAGGTCGACCTGACGCACGGTGTCGGCGGCATGGTCGCCTGCATCCGGTTCGTCCCCGACCCGCGCGAACGCAAGCCGCTGGTCGCCTGGCTGCAGGAGACCGTCCTGCCGCGCATCATCGCCCGGCCCGGCCTGCTGGGCGCGTTCGCGGCCGAAACCGATCTGGAGGTCACCAATGCCCCGCTGCAGGCAAAGAGCATGGACCATCCCAAGGCCGACGAAGCAGAATGGGTGGTGATGCTCGAAGGCGCCGACGCAGCCTCGGTGGGCGCCGCCGCGCGGGCCCATTTCAAGCTTGCGACCCTGAAGCCGTTCGGCGTCACCTCGGCGCCGACGATCGGCACCTATCGCCTGCTCTTCGGCAATCAGAGATGAGGGGCAATCAGAGATGAGGGGCAACCAGAGATGAGGCGCCGTGACGCGCTTTGATGACGGAACTTTGACCTTCCGTTGATCGGACCATGACGTAGGTTGACCTCGTGTCCACCCAACGAAAGATCTTCTGGCTACGGCTCGTCACGCTGATCGGTCTTTGCCTGCCTGCGCTGGAGCTCGCGTGGCGCTGGTACGCCGACGAACTGGGGCCTCGCCCGGTCACCGTGGCGACGCACGCCACCGGCGACTGGGCCGTCATCTTCCTGCTGCTGTCGCTGGCGATGACGCCGCTTCGGGCGACGCTCGACTGGATGCCGCTGGTGCACATCCGTCGCCGCATCGGCGTCGCCGCGGCGCTCTATGCCGGCGCCCATCTCCTGATCTATGTGCTCGACCAGAAATGGAACCTGATCGTCGTCGCGACGGAGATCGCCAAGCGCTTCTACCTGACAATCGGCTTCGTGGCGTTGCTGGCGCTTGTGGCGCTCGCCGTCACCTCGACCGACGGCTGGCAAAAGCGGCTCAAGCGCAACTGGAAGCGCCTGCACTGGCTGATCTATCCGGCGGCGCTGCTGGCGATCGTGCACTTCTTCATCCAGTCCAAGGTCAAGATCGGCGAAGCGGCTTTCGCCGCAGGCCTGCTCGCCTGGCTGATGCTGTGGCGCGCCCTGCCGCCGCGCCTGCGCACGCGCTACCTTGGCCTCCTGCTGCTGGCGACCGGCGCCACGCTGGCCACCGTCGTCTTCGAGGCGGCCTGGTACGGCCTGGTGAACAACATCGATCCCGTGCGCGTGCTGGCCGCCAACATCGATCCCGACCTGGCACCGCGGCCGGCGCAGAAGGTGCTCGTGGCCTCCCTCGCGGTCGTGGCGATCGTGGCGGTCCGCCGCGGCTTCGCCATCGCCAATAGGCTCTGGACGAAGCGCTATATCCAACGGACTATACCGACTTCCTGAACGGAAGAAGGCATGACAGCGGAAGAGTGGACGGCGGTACGACTAAGCCTGCTGGTCGCGACCACGGCGACGGCGGCCAGCCTGCCGCTGGGCATCGCCGTTGCCTGGCTGCTGGCGCGCGGGCGTTTCTGGGGCAAGAGCCTGGTCGACACGCTGGTCCACCTGCCGCTCATCATGCCGCCCGTGGTGACGGGCTACCTGCTGCTGCTCACCTTCGGCCGGCGCACGCCGATCGGCGCCTTCCTGGCCGATGAATTGGGCATCGTCTTCTCGTTCCGCTGGACCGGCGCGGCGCTCGCCTGCGCGGTCATGGGCTTTCCGCTGCTGGTGCGGGCCGTCCGGCTCTCGATCGAGGCGGTGGATGCACGGCTCGAGGCGGCGGCCGGAACGCTCGGCGCCAACCCGCTGTGGGTGTTCGCCACCGTTACCCTGCCGCTCAGCCTGCCCGGGGTAATTGCCGGCGCCATCCTGTGCTTCGCCAAGGCGATGGGCGAGTTCGGCGCCACCATCACCTTCGTGTCGAACATCCCGGGCGAGACGCAGACCCTGCCCTCGATGATCTACACGCTCACCCAGATTCCCGGCGGCGATGCCGGCGCGCTTCGCCTGACGCTGATATCGATTGCCCTGTCGATGCTGGCCCTGCTGGGGTCCGAATTGCTCGCGCGCCGGATCGGCGCCCGGCGGACAGCCGTCGCGTGAGCCTGGACGTCGACGTCGATCACGTCCGCGAGCACTTCCGGCTCACGGCACGCTTCTCGTCCGCACCAGGACTCACGGCGCTGTTCGGCCGCTCAGGCTCGGGCAAGTCGACGCTGGTCGACATTATCGGTGGCCTCGTGCGGCCGACGCGCGGCCGGGTCGCGATCGACGGCCAGGTGCTGGTCGACACCGAACGCGGCGTCTTCGTGCCCAAGCATCGCCGCCGTGTCGGTTATGTCTTCCAGGACAGCCGGCTCTTCCCCCACCTCAGCGTCCGCAACAACCTCCTGTATGGCCGCTGGTTCGCGCGGCCGGACGGCGGCGCGTCGAGCGATCTGGCGTCGGTGGTAAAGCTGCTGGACATCGGCCCCCTGCTCGACCGCCGCCCCGACTCGCTTTCGGGCGGCGAGAAGCAGCGGGTCGCCATCGGCCGCGCACTGCTCGCCCATCCACGCCTGCTCCTGATGGATGAGCCGCTGGCCTCGCTCGATGAGGCACGGCGGGCGGAAGTCCTGCCCTACATCGAGCGGCTACGCGACGACGCCGGCGTGCCGGTCGTCTACGTCAGCCACTCCGTGGCCGAAGTGGCGCGGCTCGCGACCACCGTGGTGATCCTGACCGAGGGCAAAGTAACGGCCGTGGGGCCGGTGCTCGACATCCTGCCTTTGGCCGATACGGGCGACGCCGGCGGCGTGCTCGACGCCACGGTGGCGCGCCACGACGAGGCCTTCCAGCTCACGGTCCTGGCATCCGATGCCGGCGAACTGCAGGTGCCGAGGCTGACCGCCCCGGTCGGGGCCCCGGTGCGCGCCTATATCCGCGCCCGCGACGTGATGATCTCGCTCAGGCCGCCCGAGGAGATCAGCGCGCTCAACGTGCTGGCCGGCCGCATCGCCTCGATCGCGCCCAGTCCGAATGGCGCGCAGGCTGATGTGCGGCTCGACTGCAACGGCGCCACGCTGATGGCGCGCGTCACAGCCAAGTCGGTGCAGCGCCTCGCGCTGGCGCCCGGTCGGCCGGTGTTCGCCGTCATCAAGAGTGTCTCCTTCGAGCGCAGCTAGACGCGGATCATGACGATCTCAAGACGTTGCAGGCGATTTCCCGGCGTCGCCAAAGAGGCTAGGAGTGTAGTCCGCTCCCGACGAGGCTGCCTATGTCACCCTTGATGCTGCCCTTCTCGCCCCGCTTCATCACCCTGACGCTCGCGGCGCTTGCGGCCGTGGCCTTTGGCATCGCCTGGGCGGAAGAGCCCAGGTTCTCGCTGCTCGGGATCCTCTTCGGTATTGCCGCGGTGCTGACCATCATCGGCATCCACGACCTCATCCAGACGCGACATGCGGTGCTGCGCAACTACCCGATCGCGGCGCACCTGCGCTTCATCTTCGAAGCCATCCGGCCGGAGATGCGCCAGTACTTCTTCGAGGACGACAAGGACGGCATGCCGTTCAGCCGCGACCGGCGCGCCGTCGTCTATCAGCGCGCCAAGATGGTGCTCGACATGCGGCCCTTCGGCACCAAGCACGACGTCTATGCCAGCGGTTTCGAGTGGATGAGCCACTCGATCGCGCCACGGCCGGTCGCCGACGATCATTTCAGGATCACCGTCGGCGGCCCCGACTGCACCAAGCCCTACTCGGCCTCGGTGTTCAACATTTCGGCCATGAGCTTCGGGGCGCTCAGCGCCAACGCCATCCGGGCGCTGAACAACGGCGCCCGCCTCGGCGGCTTTGCCCACGACACCGGCGAGGGCGGCTACAGCCCCTATCACCGCGAAGGCGGTGGCGACATCATCTGGGAGATCGGCTCCGGCTATTTCGGTGCCCGCAATCCCGACGGCACCTTCTCGCCCGAGAAGTTCGCCGCCGCAGCCGCCAATGAACAGGTCAAGATGGTCGAGCTGAAGCTCAGCCAGGGCGCCAAGCCCGGCCACGGCGGCGTTCTGCCGGCCCCCAAGGTGAGCCCGGAGATCTCCCTGACCCGCGGCGTGCCGCAGGGCGAGGACTGCATCTCGCCGTCCCATCACACCGCCTTCTCGACACCGGTCGAGATGATGCAGTTCATCGCCGAGATGCGCCGGCTGTCGGGCGGCAAACCGGCTGGCTTCAAGCTCTGCATCGGCCACGAGTGGGAATTCCTCGCCATCTGCAAGGCGATGCTGGAGACCGGGATCTATCCCGACTTCATCGTCGTCGACGGCAAGGAAGGCGGCACCGGTGCCGCGCCAATGGAGTTCGTCGACCATGTCGGCAAGCCGATGCGCCAGGGTCTCTTCTTCGTGCACAACGCCCTCGTCGGCATCGGCGCGCGTCACCGCATCAAGATCGGCGCCGCCGGCAAGATCATCACCGCCTTCGACATCGTGCGTACGATGGCGCTGGGCGCGGACTGGTGCAATTCGGCGCGCGGCTTCATGTTTGCGGTCGGCTGCATCCAGTCGCAATCCTGCCATACCGACCGCTGCCCGACCGGCGTCGCCACCCAGGACCCGACGCGCCAGCGCGCGCTTGTCGTGACCGACAAGATGCAGCGCGTGGTCAATTTCCACCACGCGACGCTGCGCGAGCTGGCCGAGCTGACGGCGGCGGCCGGGCTCGACCACCCGGCCGAATTCAAGGCGATACACATTTCGCGCCGCATCTCGCCGAACGAGGTCGTCACCTACGCCGACGTCTATCCGGCGCTGGCCGAGGGCGAGCTGGTGGCGGGCACGGGAAATCTGCGCTGGCGCCAGCCCTGGGACATGGCCCAGGCCCATTCGTTCCGCGCCGTGGGCTAGAAACGGCCAAACCTGTTGCGCCTCGGCCCGTCTTGGCTCAGCAATTGGGCTCAGCCGCCTGAACCAAGAAAAGCCGAGGAAACGCCATGACCGCTCCGTTCGACTTTGCGCCACTGCTGGCCCCCGGCACGCCCGCACCCGCCGTCCCATGGAAGGGCTTTCCCAAGTACAATTTCATCGGCGGCCACAACGACGCCAAGCACGTGCCGGTCGACGCCCTGATCGCGGCCGCGACGGCGGTGCTGCAGCGCGAGGGCGCGACGCTCGCCACCTATGGCCTGAACAGCGGCCCCCAGGGCTACCGGCCGCTGCGCGAGTTCCTGGCGAAGAAGCTCAAGGACCATGCCGGGCTCGGCTGCTCGCCCGACGAGATCCTGATCACCTCGGGCTCGATGCAGGGCCTCGACCTGGTCAACAGCCTGCTGCTCTCCCGAGGCGACACCGTGCTGGTCGAACAGGAGAGCTATGGCGGCGCGCTCACCAAGCTCACCAAGCTCGGCGTCAACACAATCGGCATTCCGCTCGACGAGGAAGGGCTGCGTCTCGACGTCGTGCGGCAGACGCTCGAGGAGCTGAAGAACAAGGGTATCAAGCCCAAGTACATCTACACTATCCCGACGATTCAGAATCCGACCGGCGCCATCATGGGTGAGAAGCGCCGCGCCGAGCTCATCAAGCTCGCGGCCGAGTACGGCGTCATGATCTTCGAGGACGAGTGCTACTCCGACCTGATCTGGAACGGCGAGCGTCCGCGCTCGATCTATTCCATGGCCAACGGCGAGGGCGTGATCTTCATCGGCTCCTTCTCCAAGTCGATCGCACCGGCGCTGCGGGTCGGCTACCTCGTCGCCAAATGGGACATCCTGGGCCGCATTCTCGGGCTGAAGCAGGACGCGGGGTCCGGCGCGCTCGAACAGATGATCCTGGCCGAGTTCTGCACCAAGCATTTCGCCACCCATGTGCCCAAGCTCAACAAGACGCTGCACGCCAAGCTGCAGGTGCTGCGCGAGGCGCTGGCCGAACAGTTCGGCACGGCCGCCGAATTCGGCGACCCGGCCGGCGGCATCTATCTCTGGATCAAGCTTCCGGATGTCGTCGACACCCAGAAGCTGGCGCAATCGGCGCTCGCCGCCGGCGTGTCGCTCAATCCCGGGCCGGAATGGTCGACCAACAAGGCCTACGCCAGGAACCGGCTGCGGCTCTGCTTCGCCAATCCCGATCCCGAGACGATCAAGCAAGGCGTCGCGGTGCTGGCCGAGGTCTGCCGCCGCGAGTTCGGCGTTCCCCTGCGCAGCGCCAACATCGACAAGGGGTGAGCGGCACACGGAATGTGCCGCAAAACACCGCCAGCTGTGCCTGAGCGTGTGCCGCTGCGATCAAATCGCGCCGATTCCTCAATGGCTTGGCCGAAACTGCGGCACAGGCCCGACGTCTTCGCGGCACAGTCCCGAATCGCGGAGCTGTCCCAGCCGCCAACAACCCGGTCAGGTCGCGACCATCACCATCCAGTTCACGCCGAACTTGTCGCGGAGCATGCCGAACTTGGGGGAGAAGAACGTCTTGGTGAGCGGCATGCTCGCCTCGCCGCCCTTGGCGAGCGCTGCGTAGGTCTTGTCAGCCTCGGCCTCATCCTTGACGCTGATCGCCAGCGAAAAGCCGTCGAACTTGGGCTTGCCCGTGCAATGGCCGTCCGACGGCAGGATCATGGTGTCGCCGATCTTGATGGAGGCATGCATCACCTTGTCGGCTGCACCCGGCGGCTCCATGCTGCCGTCGCCGCGGTCGGGGTTTTCCTTGTAGCGCATCAGCATCTCGACCTTGGCGCCGGCTGCAGCCTTGTAAAAATCCAGCGCCTCTTCGCAACGACCGTCGAAGAACAGGTAGGGTTGGATCTGCATCGCTCTCTCCTTTGGTTGGTCGTCTAGCTCTTCGGGTTCAGCACCATCCAGTGCACGCCGAACTTGTCGTCGACCATGCCGAAGCGCGTGGCGAAGAAGGTCTCGGCCATCGGCATCGTCACCTGTCCGCCCTTGCCGAGTGCCGCGAAGAGCTGGTCCGCCTCGCCATCGCTGGACGTGTTGATCGTGAGCGTGACGCCCGAGAAGTTCGCCTTGCCGCCGCATTGGCCGTCCGACAAGAACACATCGGACTCACCAATCCTGATGCAGGCATGCATGACCTTGTCGCCCATGCCGGGTGAAATCTGCGCCTGCACGTCGGGCGGTGCGTCCTTGAAGAGCATGACGACATTTTCCGAGGCGCCGACGGCGCCCTTGTAGAAGTCGATCGCCTCCTGGGCTCGGCCTTCGAAAGACAAGTATGGCTGGATGTTCACTTTCGTCCCTTTCTGCTGCTCAGGTCTTTTCGATGAAATCCGCGAACCGCTCGAGGCAGCCAGTCCAGCCGCCGCGATGATCGTCGCGGGAAATCTCGGTCTCGAAGGCGGTGTGCCACAGCGTGAGCCGGGTCCGGCCGCCGCCGAGATCGGCGAGGGTGACCGACACCAACGTCTCGGGATCGATAACGCCGGCGGCATTCTCGGTGATGTAGGTGAAGACCAGGCGTTCGGGGGCGGCGACTTCGCGATAGACCCCATGCTTCAAGATGACGTCGCCGTTGGGCGACCGCATGCGACGGCGCCAGATGCCGCCCGGCCGCACGTCCATCTCGCAGGACAACGGCGTGAAATCCCGCGGCACCCACCACAGCGACGCCTGCTCGACGTCGATCCAGGCCGCAAACACCCGCTCGCGCGGCGCCTTGAGCTCGCGCGTGAGGACGAGCTCGGTTCCGGCCGGCTTCACCATGACATTCATGGGTTCCTCGTGAACTCGCCGTCGATGACGATTTCCATGGGCTCGGAGAACATCGCCGGCATGCCGAAGTCCTGCGGCTTGATCCAGGTGCTGGCATGAACGCCGAGGCGCGGCTGTCCACCGAAACCCTTGCCGGCGCCGACCAGAGTCACGTCGAAGGTGACAGGCGCGGTCTTACCCATCAGCGTGAGATTGCCATCGACCTTGCCGCTGGTGGCATCGGTCTGGCGAAAGGCCGTGGACACGAACGTCACTTCGGGAAAACGAGGCGCGTTCAGGAACTGGTCGCCGGCAAGCTGGCTGGCGAACCCCTTGACGTTGGACGTGATCGATTCGGTCACCACCTGGGCCGACAGGGTCGACCGCGCGACCGCATCGGGGTTCCACACCAGCGTGCCGCTCAGGCGATCGAAGCGGAAGACGCTGTAGGAATAGCCAACGTGCGAGACGCGTACCAGAACCGCCGAATGATCGGGGTCGAGCGCGTAGGTTCCCGCCGTCGCATGCGCGATGTTGCGCTCGCCGCAGAACACGCCGGGCGGCATGCCGGGCGGGCACGTGCCCTGCGCCAGGCCGTCGACGAGGGGGACTTGGGACAAGGCAACGCCCAACAACAAGGCACGCGCGATCGAGGGAATTGCGATCTTCATGACGTTCTCCGAAAGCGGTAGTTATTTTTCAGCGACGGCCTTCAGATTGGCGAGGCCCACCGCGAAGTCGTTGCCGATCATGTTGTCCATGTTCATGAAAATGCCCATCACCTTCATCATGAGGGAGGCGGAGCCATACATCGCCCAGGTGACAACCGTGCTGTCGCCCCCAGGACCCTTGGCCGGTTCCAGAGTGAACTCGGCGGTGTTGTGGCCCTCGAACGGCTTGATGAAATCCAGCTTGATGACCACCTTCGAAGCTGGCGCCGTATCGGTGATTTCCATTCGTCCTTTGCCGACATTGTTGTTGCCATCCCATTCATAGATGGCGCCCTTGCCACTGGCCGCACCACTGAAGGTGCGCTTCATGGCCGGATCCTTCTTCTCGTAAGGCGACCAGCCGCTCCAGAGGCGCAGATCGTCGATCAGGGCGTAGATCTTATCCGGCGGCGCCTTGATGCTGACGCTGCGCTGGACGCGGAAGGCGTCGGGCCGGGTCGCGGCATAGATCAGGATGCCGGCGACGATGACCACGAGAACGGCAACAATGTAGGCGATCGTCTTCAGCATGGCCTAGCCCTTCCGATAACACTTAACTCTTGAGTTAAGTGTTATGAACTTCGCGACGCACTGTCAACCGCGGACAAAACGACCTAAGAAAACCTCATGGTAGACATACGCACCGGCCGTCCGGCCACCCTCGCGCCGAACGGCATGGTGACTTCTCCGCATTCGCTGGCCTCGCAGGCCGGCGTCGACGTGCTGCGTGCCGGCGGATCGGCGGTCGATGCCGCCGTCGCCACCAGTGCCGCGCTCTCGGTGCTGTATCCACACATGACCGGCGTGGGCGGCGACGCCTTCTGGCTGATCCATGACAACAGGACTGGCGGCGTGCGCTACATCGATGGCGGTGGCCGCGCCACGGCGGGCGGCACGATCGAGGCGTTCACCCGGCGCGGCCTCACCGAGGTGCCCTATCGCGGCGCGCTCCCCGGAACACTCACCGTCCCCGGCGCGGTCGCGAGCTGGGCCGAGGCCCATGCCGCGTATGGCCGCCTGCCGCTGAAACGCTGCCTCGAAAGCGCCATCGGCTATGCGCGCCACGGCTTTCCGGTGACGGCGCGGCTCGCCTACTGGCGCGAACTGGCGCGCGAGGAGCTGGCCAAGAGCCCCGAGGCCACGGCGATCTTCCTGAAAGAGGGCGCGGTCCTCACCAACCCGGATCTCGCTCAGACACTCGAGGCGATCGCCAGCGACGGCTGGAGCGGCTTCTACGAGGGCGAGGTGGCGCGCGAACTCGTGCGCTGGTCGGCGGCCAACGACGGCTTCTTCACGCCGGACGACCTCGAGGCGCAGGTCGCGCGCTGGGGCGAGCCGCTAAAAGGCAGCTATCGCGGCGTCACGATCTACGAAACGCCGGCGCCGACGCAGGGCTTTGCCGTGCTGGAGATGCTGAACCTGCTCGAGCCGTTGGAGATGCACGAGAAGCCGTTCCTCGGCCCCGACTACGTGCACTTCATGGTGCAGGCCAAGCAGCTCGCCTATCACGACCGCGACCGTCATCTGGCCGACCCACGTTTTGCCGATGTGCCGATGGACCGCCTGATCTCGAAGAAATACGCCGACGAGCGGCGCGCCTTGATGGACCCGGCGCGCGCCGTTCCGTGGGACCGCATCCCCTCCTACGGCAGCCTGGCCGGCGACACGGTCTACATCGCCGTGGTCGATGCCGAGGGTAATGCGGTGTCGCTGATCCACTCGCTCTATGGCGGCTTTGGCGCCGCCGTCGTGGCGGGCCGCACCGGCGTGGTGCTGCAGAACCGCTCGGCCTATTTCTCGCTCGATCCGAAGAACCCCAACCGGGTCGAGCCGGGCAAGACGCCGCTGCACACGCTGATCGCGTCGATGGCATTCCGCGACGACAAGCTATGGGCCGTGGTCGGCTGCATGGGGGCCGACGGCCAGCCACAGATCCACCTGCAGACCTATCTCGCCATGATCGACCACGGCCAGGACATCCAGGAAGCGCTGGAAACGCCGCGCTTCCTGTCCGGCCGCTTCGCCATCGGCGAGCCGCGTGACACGTTGCACATCGAAGGGCGTTTTCCGTCCGAGACCATCGCCGAGCTGGAGCGGCGCGGCCACCTGCTCAATCGCTGGGGCCCGTGGAACGAACTCGCGGGCCATGCCCACGGCATCACCATCGATCAGGCGAGCGGTCTGCGCGTGGGCGGCGCCGACCCACGCAGCGACGGTGCCGCGATCGGGTATTAGCTCATATGGACCGCGGGCCTCCAGGCCCGCTCATGAAAGGTGCGCAACTGGAGTTGCGCGCGCCCAGCAAAGACAAAGAAGCGGGCCTGGAGGCCCGCGGTCCGTCTGACTAAGCCAGCGCAAATCCCTCGTAGTCGTTCTTCACCACGGTCTCGCAGGCGGCGATGTAGGCTGGCAGGCCACCGATGTACGGCATGAACACGCGCGGTTTGCCGGGAATGTTGGCACCGACGTACCAGGAGCTGCAGGTCGAGCGCAGCGTGATGTTGGCGAAATCGCCGACCTGGCCGACCCAGGCTTCCTGCGCCTCGTCGACCGGCTCGATCACGTTCACGCCCTTGGCGCGCAACGCGTCGAGGCAATCGGCGATGAAATCGACGTGCTGCTCGATCGAGGGAAGCATGTTGGTCAGCACCGACGGGCTGCCCGGTCCGGTGATGGTGAAGAGATTGGGGAAACCCACGACCGTTAGGCCGAGATAGGACTTCGGCCCCTCGCACCATTTGTCCTTGAGGGCGACACCGCCACGGCCACGGATATCGACCTTCAGCAGCGCGCCGGTCATGGCGTCGAAGCCGGTGGCCAGCACCAGGCAATCGAAACTGTAGTCCTGGCCCTTGGCGCGCAGGCCTGATGCGGTGATGCGCTCGATCGGCTGGTCGCTGATGTCGACCAGCGTCACGTTGGGACGGTTGAAGGTCTCCCAATAGCCGGTATCGACGCACAGCCGCTTGCAGCCGATGATGTTCTTCGGCGTCAGGATTTCGGCGGTCTCAGGATCCTTCACCACTTCGCGGATCTTGGCGCGCACGAAGTCAGCCGCGGTCTTGTTGGAGTCGTCGTTCAGCAACAAATCCGAGAACGACGCCATGAACCCCAGCCCGCCATAGGTCCAGCGCTCTTCGAACAGGCGGCGGCGTTCGGCCTCGGGCGTCTCGATCGCCGAGGCCATGTTGATCACGAAATCGATGCCGGACGGCTTGGTCTTGGCGCGCTTGCGCATCTCGGGGTAGTGCGCCTTGACCTTGGCGACATAGGCCGGGTCGAGCGGCTTGTTGTGCGCCGGCACGGTGTAGTTGGCGGTGCGCTGGAACACCGTAAGGTGCTTGGCCTGCTGCGCCATGACCGGGATCGACTGGATGGCAGAGGAGCCCGTGCCGATCACGCCCACGGTCTTGCCGGTGAAATCGACACCTTCGTGCGGCCAGTTGCCGGTGTGATAGGTCGGGCCCTTGAAATCCGCGAGACCTTCGATCCTGGGTGTGTTGGGCGACGACAGGCAGCCCATGGCGGTGATGACGAAACGCGCCACCACTGTATCTCCCTTGTCGGTCTCGACCCGCCAGACGTTCGCCGCCTCGTCGAAAACAGCCGCGGTGATCCGGGTTTCGAAGCGGATATCGCGCCGCAGGTCGAAGCGGTCGGCGACGTGGTTGGCATAGCGCAGGATCTCGGGCTGGGTGGCGTACCGCTCGGTCCACTCCCATTCCTGTTCCAGCTCGGCCGAGAACTGGTAGGAGTACTGCACGCTCTCGACGTCGCAGCGCGCGCCGGGATAGCGGTTCCAGTACCAGGTGCCACCAACGCCCTTGCCGGCCTCGATCACGCGCGCCGTAAAACCCTTCTGGCGCAGGCGGTGCAGCATATACATGCCGCCAAAGCCCGCGCCGACGATCACCGCATCGAAATCCGTCGACATACGCCCTCCGGCAACCACATGAATCCGTGACAAACTTACTGCGACAGGGGACGTGACCGCGCAAGCCTTCCCGTGCCACCTGTTTCGAGCAGGAATTGAGGAGAGGAATGCGACCGATGGGCGACAGCGCCTACCCGGCAAGCTGGTATGCCGCCACGCGAGACGCGAGCGCCGACCGTCCGCCCCTCGCGGCGCGGATCGAGGCCGATATCGCCGTCGTGGGCGGCGGCTTCGCCGGCCTGCACAGCGCGCGGCTGCTTGCCCTGCAGGGCAAGCGCGTGGCGCTCGTCGAGCGTCGCCGCATCGGCTGGGGCGCGTCAGGCCGCAACGGCGGCTTCGTCGGGCCGGGTTTCGCCGCGCGATCAGGGGCACTGATCGACAAGCTCGGCCTCGAGCATGCGCGACGACTCTACGCCCAGTCGCAGCGCGGCGTCGCCATTGTGCGCGAGGCCATCGATGGGCTGGGCCGACCCGACATCTGCATGGGGCCTCTCCTCATGGGGTCTGGCAAGCTCAGCGTCTCGCGCACCGACCAGGGTCCGGGCTTCGCCGACCGCACGCGCGCCTTGGCCCAGAAGCTCGGAGCGACATTCGAGCCGTGGGATTCCGCCCGCGTGCGCGCCCTGCTCGATACGTCGCGCTACCATCAGGGGATCCACGATCCGTCATCGTTTCACATTCATCCTTTGAACTTCGCGTTGGCATTGGCCGCCGACATCGAAGCAGCCGGCGGCGCCATCCATGAAGAAACCGAAGCGGTCGAACTGTCCCGCGAGGGCACGGTCTGGCGACTGCGGACGCCGCGCGGCGAGATCGCGGCACCTCACGTCGTGCTGGCAGGCAACGCCGATCTCGGCCGTGTCCAGCCGCGGATCGCACGCGCCGTGCTGCCGGTTGCCACCTACGTCGCCGTCACCGAAAAGGTCGGACCTGGACTTGCCGAGGCGATCCGCTGGGCAGGCGCGATCTCCGATACACGCCGCGCCGGCGACTATTACCGCGTGATCGACGGCGACCGGCTGCTGTGGGGTGGCCGCATCACCACCGACACGCGCGAGCCGCCGCGCCTGCGCGAGATGATGCGCGGCGATATTCTCTCCGTGTATCCGCAGCTCGGCGACATCCGGATCGCGTACGCCTGGCCCGGCATCATGGGCTATGCGCCACACAAGATGCCCCAGGTCGGCGAGATCGAGCCCGGGCTCTGGATCTGCTCGGCCTTCGGTGGTCATGGGCTTGCCCAGACGGCGGCCGGCGCCGACGCCGTCGCCGCCGGCATCCTGGGCGACGATGCGCGCTGGCGCCTGTTCGCTCCATTCGGCACAAGATGGGCCGGCGGGCCGTTCGGGCGGACCGCCACGCAGCTCGTCTACTGGAACCTTCAGGCGCGCGACTGGTGGGACGAGAAGCGACAGGCCGAGAACGCGGAGACCTTGCGGACATGACCACGTCGACGATCGGCGATTCACCCAGGCGACGCGAGGATGCGCGTTTCGTCACCGGCGGCGGCGCCTACCTCGACGACCTGCGCTTCGACCGCACGGCGCACGCCGTCGTCCTGCGTTCGCCGCACGCCCATGCGCTGATCACGTCCATCGACACGACCGTGGCGGCAAGCGCCCCCGGTGTGCTCGCCGTCCTGACGGCGGCCGATGCCGACGCCGACGGGCTGAAGCCGTTGCGCCCCTACGTCGAGGCGAACGTCCTGACCGGCGAACGGTTTACCTTCGCCCTGCAGCCGCTGCTGGCGACCGGCAAGGTCCGCTTCGCAGGCGAACCGGTGGCGCTGATCGTGGCGGAAACGCACGCCGAGGCGCTCGACGCGGCCGAACTGGTAACGGTCGACTACACGCCGCTGGCCGCCGTCACGACGGCAGACGCCGCACGCGCAGCAGGCGCGCCGACGCTGTCGCCGGAAGTGCCGGGCAATGTCTGCGTCGACTGGCGGACCAGCGACACCCCGGGCGCCGACAAGGCCTTCGCAGAGGCCGCCCATGTCGTCACCCTGCAGCTCGACAATCATCGCATCGTCATGAATCCGATGGAGCCGCGGGGCGGCGTTGGCCAGTTCGATCCGGCGAGCGGCCGCTACACACTCCATGTCTCGAGCCAGAACATCCACATCAACCGCAACCATGTCGCCCGCGCGCTCGGCGTCGATGCGAGCGACGTCCGCTTCGTGGCGCCCGATGTCGGCGGCGGCTTCGGCGCCAAGAACTTCGCCTATGCCGAACACGCGCTGATCCTGTGGGCGGCGCGGCGCACGGGCCGGCCGGTGAAGTGGATCGCGAGTCGCAGCGAGGTGTTCCTGTCGGACCATGCCGCGCGCGACATGTGGGCCGAGGCCACACTCGCCCTCGACGTCGAGGGGAAATTCCTGGCGCTCAAAGTTTCGAGCGTCGCCAATCTCGGCGCCTATATGGCCGGCGCCGGCGGCGGCGTGCCGACGTATCAGTATGTCCACCTGCAGGGCACGGTGTATCGGCTGCCCGCGATCTCGCTGCACATCGTGGCCGTCCTCACCAACACCGCGCCGATGGGCGTCACGCGCGGCCCTGGCTTCGCCGAAACCGTGAACATCCTCGAACGGCTGATCGACGCGGCGGCACGACAGGGCGGGTTCGACCGGGCTGAACTGCGCCGCCGCAACATGGTGCCGCCCGAGGCGATGCCGATGACCAATGCCTTCGGCTTCCAGGTCGACAGCGGCACCTTCGCGCAGACCCTCGATCACGCGCTCGCCCGCGCCGACACGGGCGGCTTCACCGAGCGGCGGCGGCAGAGCGAGGCGTCAGGGCGGCTGCGCGGCCTGGGCTTCGCCTACCACATCAAGGGCACGGGTGGCCCGCCCGACGAGAACGTCGACATACGTTTCGAAGCAGACGGCACGGTGTCGCTGATCACCGGCACGCAGCATATCGGCCAGGGCCACGAGACGACTTTCCCGCAGATCCTCAGCACGCGCCTTGGCGTGCCCAACGACCGCATTCGGCTCTGCCAGGGCGATACCGACCTGATTGCCGCAGGCGGCGGCCACGGCAGCTCGCGCGCCACCTACATGGGCGGCACGGCGATGTGGCGGGCCTCGGACGAGATCATCGCCAAGGGAACGGCGCTCGCCGCCGATGCGCTGGAAGCATCGGAGGCCGACATCCGCTTCGAGGATGGGCGCTTCGTCGTCTCCGGTACCGACCGGTCCATCCCGCTGCTCGAGGTCGCGGCGCTGGGCCGCGACACGGGCAAGCCGCTCGACACGTTTCATGCCTGGACCCGCGAGCACATGACTTTTCCCAACGGCGCGCACGTCGTCGAGGTCGAGATCGATCGCGACACCGGACGCACGAGCCTCGCACGCTACACCGCGGTCGACGACTATGGCGTCCTGGTCAACCCCATGATCGCCACGGGCCAGGCGCATGGCGCGATGGCCCAGGGTGTGGGCCAGGCCCTGCTCGAACACGCGACCTACGATCCACGTTCCGGCCAGATGATTGCCGGCTCGTTCATGGACTACGCCCTGCCGCGCGCCGACGACCTGCCGTCGTTCGATCTCGGCTTCAACCCCACGCCCTGCACGACCAACCCGCTGGGCGTGAAAGGCTGCGGCGAAGCCGGCGCCATCGCGGCCTTCCCCGCCATCGCCAACGCGATCCTCGATGCGCTGGCGCCCCTTGGCGTCAATGGCTTCGACGGGCCGGCCAGTCCGGCGCGCATCTGGCAGGCGATGCAGGCAGCCCGATGAAACGCCATGCGCCCGCGACGGCCCGCAACCGCCAACCCATCCTCGACGTCCTGCGGCCACGCTTGCCGGCCGAGGGTGTCGTGCTCGAGATCGCGAGCGGCTCGGGCGAGCACATCGTCCATTTCGCCGCAGCGCTGCCCGGTCTCGTCTTCCAGCCGAGCGATCCCAACGCCGAGGCGCGCGCCAGCATCGACGACTGGATACAGTCCGAGGGCCTCGGCAATGTCCGGCCGGCCCTGGCGCTCGATGCGACCGGCGATGCCTGGCCGATCGAGCGGGCCGACGCCGTGCTCTGCTGCAACATGATCCACATTGCCCCGTGGGAGGCAGCGGTCGGGCTGATCTCCGGCGCGGCACGCATCCTGGCCGAGGGTGGGATACTCTATCTCTATGGCCCCTACCGCCGGGACGGCCGGCACACGGCGCCCAGCAATGAGGCATTCGACCGCGACCTGCGGCAGCGCAATACGGCCTGGGGCGTGCGCGACCTCGAGACCGTGGCAAAAATCGCCGCGGCACAGGGCTTCACCTCGCCCGAAATCATCGACATGCCGGCCAACAACCTGTCGCTGCTGTTCAAGCGGACGTGACGGACCGCCAAGGTGGCATTCGGCCGGGGGATGCGGTAACGCTTGGACCGTCAGAACCTCGGGGAGCGTTGCCGGAACCATGCTGAATCGCAGCCTTAAGGGTTGGATCGCGCTGCCCCTGCTGGCGGTGTCGCTGTCGGCCTGCAAGCCCGAGAACAAGTTCATGCCGCCGCCGCCGGCCGAGATCAGCGTCGCCGTGCCGCTGCAGCAGCAGGTGGCGCCGTTCGAGGTCCTGACGGGCAATACGGTTGCCTTCGCCTTCGTCGACCTCGTCGCCCGCGTCGAGGGCTTCCTCACCGCGATCCAGTATGTCGACGGCGCCTTGGTAAAGAAGGGCGACACGTTGTTCGTGATCGAACAGACGATGTACAAGGCCAAGGTCAAGGAGGCCGAAGCAGGCGGCGCCGCGGCCAAGGCGGTGCTGGTGCAGGCGGAAGCCGAATTCGTCCGCCAGGAGACGCTGCTGAGGCAGAACGTGTCGTCTCAGGCGACCTACGACACCGCTAAGGCCAAGCGCGACAGCGCGCGCGCCAATGTCGAAAGCAACGAAGGCAATCTCACCGTCGCCCAGACCAACCTCGGCTACACGACGGTGCAGGCGCCGTTCGACGGCATCGTCTCCAAGCATCTCATCACCGTCGGCGAGCTTGTCGGCAACGGCGTCGCCACCAAGCTGGCGACGATCGTGCAGCTCGATCCGATGTACGTCACGTTCAACATGAGCGAACAGGACGTCCTGCAGATCCGCGAGAACCTCAAGGAGCGTCGCCTCGATGTCGAGGAACTCAGCAAGATCCCGCTCAGCATCGGCCTGATGAACGAGGACGGCTTTCCCCACGAAGGCTTCCTCAACTACGTCTCGCCGGAGATCGATGCCACGACCGGCACGATCCTGGTGCGCGGCCTGTTCAAAAATCCGAACCGGAACCTGATCCCCGGCTTTTTCGTGCGCGTGAAGGTGCCGAAGGGCCTCGCCGCGGCGACCGCGCTGCTGGTACCCAACCGGGTGTTGGCCGAGGACCAGGCCGGCAAGTACCTGCTGGTCGTCAACAAGGACAACGTCGTCGAGCAGGTGCGCGTGACCACGGGCCAGCTGCTTCCCGGCGGCCTCAGGGTGATCGCCACCGGCCTCAAGGCCGACGACCGGGTCGTGCTCAGCACCAACAGCCGCGCGATCCCGGGCGGCAAGGTGGTTCCCAAGCTGACCACCATCGCCGCCGATACCTCTGCTCCGACGAAGTAGCCGGGCTGGACCGCAGCGATGATCTCGGAATTCTTCATCAACCGGCCGGTTCTGGCCAACGTTCTCGCCATCGTCATCGTGCTGATCGGCGGCGTTGCGTTGTTTACCCTGCCGGTCTCGCAATATCCCAACATCGTGCCGCCGACGGTGCAGGTCACCACGACCTACCCCGGCGCCAGCGCCAAGGTCGTCGTCGACAATGTCGCCCTGCCGGTCGAGCTGCAGGTCAACGGCGTCGAGAAGATGATCTACATGCAGTCCTACAGCACGGACGCCGGCACCTATGCGCTGACCGTCACATTCGAGATCGGCACCGATCTCAACTTTGCCCAGGTGCTGGTGCAGAACAAGGTGAGCGCGGCGCTGGCGTCGCTGCCTCCATCGGTCCAGGCGCAGGGCCTGATCGTCGAGAAGAAGTCGACGTCGATCCTGCAGATCATATCGCTGACGTCGCCGGACGAACGCTACAACAGCCTCTATCTCAGCAACTACGCGACCATCAACCTGGTCAACGAACTGTCGCGACTGCCCGGCGTCGGCAACGTCAACGTGCTGGGCGTCGGCCAGTATTCGATGCGCGTCTGGCTCGACCCGGAGAAGCTCTACACCTACGGCCTCACGCCGTCGGACGTCAGCAAGGTCATCCAGCAGCAGAGCCAGGACGTGAGCGCGGGCCAGGTCGGCATGCCGCCGGCGCCCAAGGGGCTGGACTTCCAGTACACGATCGACGTTCTCGGCCGGCTGAGCACGCCCGAGGAGTTCAGCAACATCATCGTCAAGGCCGACCAGGGCAACGGCGGCCGGATCGTCCGGGTGAAGGACATCGGCCGCGTCGAGCTAGGCGCCCAGACCTACGCCCAGACCTCCCAGATCAACGGCAAGCCCAACTCCGGCATCGCCATCTACCAGCTTCCCGACGCCAACGCCCTCGACGTCGCCAATTCCGTCAAGGCCAAGATGGCGCAACTGGCCAAGGAGTTCCCGCCGGGCCTGGTCTATGACGTGCCGTTCGACACCACCCGCTTCGTGACGGCGTCGATCAACGAGGTCTTCATGACCTTGCTCGAGGCCGGCGTCCTGGTGCTGATCGTGATCGTGATCTTCCTGCAGGACTGGCGCGCGATGCTGGTGCCGGCCACGACGATCCCGGTGACGATCATCGGCGCCTTCGCCGCCATGGCGGCAATGGGTTTCACCATCAACACGACGACGATGTTCGGCATCGTGCTGGCGATCGGCATCGTGGTCGACGACGCCATCGTGATCGTGGAAGGCGTCGCCCGCCACATCGAGCGCGGCATGTCGAGCCACGACGCCGCGATCCAGGCGATGAAGGAGCTGTTCGGCCCGGTCATCGGCATCACGCTGGTGCTGATGTCGGTGTTCATCCCGGCCGCCTTCGTGCCCGGCCTGACCGGCAAGATGTTCGCCCAGTTCGCCCTGGTCATCGCCGCCACGGCCCTGATCAGCGCCGTCAATGCCGCCACGCTGAAGCCGACGCAGTGCGCCATGTGGCTGCGGCCCTCGGTGCCGCCGGAAAAGCGCAACATCTTCTTCCGCAGCTTCAACAAGGTCTACGACAAGCTCGAGAACGCCTATGCGGCCCTGGTCGGCGCGATGGTCAAGCGCGCCGGCCTGATGGTCCTTCTCGCCCTGGTGCTGGCCGGTATCGGCGGCTGGGGTGTCGCCCGCCTGCCGACCGCCTTCAGTCCCACCGAGGACCAGGGCTATCTGATGATCGGCGTGCAATTGCCGGACGGCGCCTCGCTGGAGCGCACCGGCGCGACACTCGATCAGGCGGCGAAAATCGCCATGGCCATGCCGGGCGTCGAGAACGTGGTGGCGCTGGGCGGCATGTCGGTGCTCGACAGCAATTCGGCGCTGGCGAACGCCGCCGTCTCCTACGTCATCCTGAAGGACTGGGGCGTGCGCTTGAAAGCCGGGGGCCAGGACCTTCGTACCATCGTGACGAATCTCATGAAGGAGTTGCAGGTCCTGCAGGACGGCCGGGCCTTCGTCATCGTCCCGCCCGCCATCCAGGGCATCGGCAATGCCGGCGGCTTCCAGATGCAGGTCGAGCAGAAGGACGGCAGCTTCGACTACGGCAAGCTGCAGCGCGTGACCGACGCCCTGCTCGAGCAGGCCGGGACGCAGTCCGCGCTCACCAACCTCGTCACCTCGTTCCGCGCCAGCGCCCCGCACGTCCGCGTCGAGGTCGATCGCGTCAAGGCGGAGTCGCTCAGGGTCCCGGTCGGCGAGGTGTTCACGACGCTCTCGTCCTACATGGGCGCCGGCTATGTGAACCGTTTCAACAAGTTTGGCCTCAGCCTCCAGGTCTACATCCAGGCCGATTCGCAGTACCGCACGCGGCCCGAGGATATCCTGAGGCTGCAGGTGAAGAACCTCGACGGGCAGATGGTGCCGATCGGCGCCATCGCCGAGCTGCGCGAAGCCCAGGGTTCGCCGCTGATCAGCCTCTACAATCTCTATCCGTCGGCGGCGATCGTAGGCGCCCCGGCGGCCGGCTTCAGCTCGGGCGAGGGCATCGCGCTGATGGACGAGATCGCCAACGTGATCCTGCCGCCCGGCACCGGCTATGAATGGACGGCCATGGCCTACCAGGAGAACGTCGTGGGCAACCAGCTCATGTACGTGTTCGCCCTGGCCATCCTGCTGGTCTATCTCTGCCTCGCCGGCCAGTACGAGAGCTGGATCGCGCCGCTTGCCGTGATCCTGGCGGTGCCGCTGGCGCTGAGCGGCCCGGCCATCGCGCTCACCGCCGTCGGTCTCGCCAACAACATCTACACCCAGATCGGCCTGATGCTGCTGATCGCGCTCGGCGCCAAGAACGCGATCCTGATCGTCGAAGTCGCGCGCGAAGCCCGACTGGTCGAAGGCAAGGACATCGCCCATGCCGCCGTCGAGGCGGCCCGCACCCGCTTCCGCCCCATCCTGATGACCTCCTTCGCCTTCATCCTGGGCGTCGTGCCGCTGGTGACGGCGACGGGCGCGGGCGCCAACTCGCGCATCTCGCTCGGCCTCTGCGTGTTCAGCGGCATGATCGCCTCGACCTGCCTCGCCGTCCTGTTCGTGCCGTCGTTCTTCACGGTGCTGCAGCGCTTCGAGGAACGCAGGAAGCCGGCTCCCAAGGCAGCCCCGCCGGCCGAGGTTGCCGCGGCGTCATGATCGCGGGAGGGATCGCGGGAATGAGCCTGGACCTGCGCAAGATCCTGCTTCTCGCGACGCTGTCGTTCGGCGTCCTCTTTCTCGGCGCCTGCTCGATCCCGGAGCGCGGCCCCGGCGTGCCGGCCGTCGATACCGCCCGCGCCCTGCCGCTGGGCATTCCCAATGCCCGGTTCTTCGCCGACGGCGATCCCACGCCCATGATCGACGAAGGCACGCGCGCCTTCGAGCGCGAGCAGGCGGCCTTGCGCGCCGAAGGCAAATCGACGACGCGCCTGCCGCCCGTCTACTACCTGGCCGTCTCCGGCGGCGGCGACAACGGCGCCTTCGGCGCCGGCCTGATCAACGGCTGGACCGCGCTCGGCACGCGGCCCGAGTTCAAGATGGTGACCGGCGTCAGCACCGGCGCGCTGATCGCGCCCTTCGCCTTCCTCGGGCCGGACTACGACGAGGGCCTGCGCGACGTCTACACCAACATGACTCCCGACAAGGTCTTCAAGCCGCGCGGCCTTGCCGCGGCGCTGTTCAACGATGCCATGGCCGACACCGGCCCGTTGTCCGAGGTGATCGCGACCCATGCCGACCAGAAGATGCTCGAGGCCATCGCGCGCGAATACCAGAAGGGCCGCCTGCTGCTGATCGGCACGACCTATCTCGATGCCCAGCGGCCGACCATCTGGAACATCGGCGCCATCGCCGCCAGCGGCCATCCCGGCAGCCTGGCGCTGTTCCGCAATATCCTGCGCGCCTCGGCCGCGATCCCCGGCCTGTTCCAGCCGGTCCTGTTCGACGTCGAGATCGACGGCAAGAAATACCAGGAGATGCATGTCGACGGCGGCGCGATCGCCCAGCTCTTCCTCTATCCGCCGTCGATCAACCTCTCGGCCAGCGGGGTCCGCCGCGAGCGGCATGCCTACGTCATCCGCAACGCCCGCCTCGATCCGGACTATGCGGCGAGCGAGCGGCGCACCATCTCGATCGCCGGCCGCGCCATCAACACCATGCTGGCGGCGAGCGGCCAGAACGACGTGCTGCGCACCTATTTCGTCTCCCAGCGCGACGGCGTCGACTACAACCTGGCCTACATAGGCGCGGACTTCAGCGCCCCCAAGGCCGGCGAGTTCGACCAGGCTTATATGCGCGCGCTCTACGCCTACGGTTACCAGGAAGGCCGGGACGGCCGCGCCTGGCACAAGCTGCCGCCCGGCCTGCAGCCGGCCACCGCCGGCACGCGCTAGCGAAGGCCGGGCAGCGGCACACGAACTGTGCCGCAACACGGCGCCAGCTGTGCCGCTGCGTGTGCCGCCAGGCCGTAATCCGACAGCCGTTTCAACGGCTTGGCCACTTCCCGCGGCACAATGCCAGCGCGTTTCCGGGTCGGTTCCGAATCTCGGCGTTGTGCCGCCGCGAACACCATGACTGCAGCCACCGGCCCACGAAAAAGGCCGCTCCGGGCAAGTGACCCGGGCGGCCCGCGCATTACGCACGTCGTGGCAACGTATCAAAAATATAGCATAAAACCTGCGCAACCTGCAAGTATTTCTTTCGCCGTCAGAACGAGGCCAATGCCTCGATCTTGTTGTTGGCGACGATCAGCCTCTTGGAAAGCAGCCGGGCCAGATTGGCCATGACATGTTCAGCCGCCCGCGGGTGACGCTCGCGGAAACCGGCGAAGTCCTCCAGGGAAAGCTCGAGACAGGTCACGGACGTATCGGCCCAGACATCCGCCGACCGGCGTGTTTCGAGCAGTGCCATCTCGCCGACGGCCATGCCCGCTGACAGGGTCGCGAGGCGGATGCCGCTGGGAAGCCTGACGCTCACCACGCCGCTGCCGACGAACAGCAGTGACGTCGCCGGATCCCCCGAGCCGATCATGCGATCGCCGGCGTCATAATCCCGTGTCGCCATCAGGCCGGCGAGATCGGAGAGCTCGTCCTGGGAGAGGTCGGTCAGCAATTGCTGTTCGGCGAGAATCGTCGGCTTCTGAAGATCGAGATGTCCCCCCAGCCGCTGGATGATCCGGTCTTCCGCCCACTCGATGGCCTCGTCGAGCGGGGCGATGCCGCGCACGCCATGCTTTCCGCCCAGCCAGCCGGCAAGGGAAGCCTCGAGCGACGTTCCCTTGGCAACACCGGAGAAGACGACTTCGACGCCGTGCGTCACGAGGCCGTCCAGGGCGCCCGTCAGCAAGTGGGAGGCCGCCTCGCTGATCGACGACACGCGCCGGAAATCGAGGACGAGATGGCTGAGGTGCGGTTGCAGGTCCTGGATGCGACGCGACACATATTCGACATTGGCGAAGCTCAGCGCGCCCGCCAGTTCGAGGACGATGCCCGCGGCGTGATGCGCCTCCAGGATGGCGAGTTCCTCCGGGCGCCGGGCGCGGCGCGAGGAAACGCTTCCAACGTCGTAGCTGGCCGCGATGCAGGTGCGGACATCGCCTATCCGGTTGAGCATGTGGAGGCCGAAGTGCGACGACAGGGCCTCGCACGAGCGCAGACCGCGCACGCTGTTTCCCTGGTCGTCGATCCTGGGCGAGTAGGTGCCGAGACCCAGTTGCGACGGCAGCGACGCCACGATGCCGCCGGCCACGCCGCTCTTGGCGGGAATGCCGACGTTATAGACCCAGCGACCTGCCGAATCGTACATGCCCGAGCTGGTCATCACCGAGAGCGTGCGCGCGACGGCATAGCTCGACGCGACCTGCTCGCCGGTCAACGGATTGATACCCTTGTTCGCGAGGGTGGCCGCCATGACCGACAGGTCGCGCGCCGTCACCTTCACGGCGCACTGGCGAAAGTAGACGTCGAGAACCTCGTCGACATTGCCTTTCAGGACGCCGTGCGTTCGCAGGAGATAGGCGATCGCGCGGTTGCGGTCGCCCGTCACCCGCTCCGACTCGAAGGTCGCTTCGTCGACCTCGAGCCGGTGTCCGGCAAAGCGGCTGAACGCGTCGGTCAGGCGCTCGCCCATGCCGGCACCCTCGATCTCGCAAAGCAGGCTGGTGCAGGCGATCGCGCCGGCGTTGACCATCGCGTTGAACGGCCGGTTGTCGGCCCCCAGCCTGATGGAATTGAAGGCGTCGCCGCTCGGCTCGACGCCCACGACGGCTTCCACCCGGTCGGGGCCCACGATGTCGAGCGCCAGGGCGAACACGAAAGCCTTGGAGATCGACTGGAGGGTGAAGGCGACGTTGCTGTCGCCGACCTCATAGACGAACCCGTCGACCGTGGTGACCGCGATGCCGAAATCGGAAGGGTTGGCGAGGGCCAGCTCCGGGATGTAGGTCGCCACTTCGCCGCTGTGATCCGCGGAAAATTCCGCGTGGCAGCGGGCCAGAAAGCGCGCCAGGGGCAGCTCGACGACAGAGTCTTGAGCCGAAACCATATGCTTACACCTATGCTTACACTGACGACTTGAGGGGTTGTGGGGCGATTCGCAGATCAGCAGCAATCTTCATACCATAGAGCCGATCGACGATTCCGATCGTGTTGCGCTACTCGTAAGGTGGAGCCGGTCCGCGCGACCTCGAAGACAGCGGGACTCCGCGTCATCGGAGGCATACTCCAGCAGCGACGACCCTACCGCAGGTCCGCCTTCACGCCGTCGAGCCTCAGGCGGAGCCGCGCCACCGTGTAGCGCTGGGGGTTCCTCTTCATCTGGTCCTCCCGCCAGCTCGGACCCTTGCCCGCCGGAATAGCGCAGCTGTCCAGTTCGATCCGTGCGCGGGCGTAGACCCCTGCCTCCATGAAGCTGAGAGCGTGGACCAGGCAGGTCTCCTCCCAGTGGTCGGGCTGCCGCTGCATCTCGTCGAGCCGGTTGAGGACCGCCTCGAACATCGCGTGCACCGCGACCTTCATCTCGACCGAGTACCTGCCCTCGTCGAGGGCCCCCGTCGTCGGGAGAATGTCGTCCCGCTGTGTCATATCGTCGAGGATAGCACGCTGCGGGACGGCCGTTCAGTGTCATGAGGCTACTTTGGCTTCGCCTTTTTTCGCCTCCCGAAGATCGCGCCAAGCCCCAGGCAGGTAGGGATAACGTGAATCGGCGGAGATCTTTCAACCACAACCAGTTGAGTCAGATCACAATCCACGATGGCCGGGTTCTGACCTCAGAGCATTTGGGGGGATGCTTCAGGTGCCGACCATGAAATCGGCCAGAGCGAGGTCGCTGGCCCGGTCGATGACCAGGAACCCGACATTGCACTGCGTGGTGACGGTGTCTTTTCCCGTCTTACCATTGATCCTGAGGGGCGAGAATTCGAGGTCGATCCTGTAGAACTCCTTGGCCTTGGTGCGCAGTTCGTCGAGTTCTATCTGTGACGCCACCAGCGATGGGACATAATAGGCGAACTGTTGGGCGTCTTCGGTGACATAAAATCGCCACTGTCCCGCCGTCGAGTTTCCCAAAGAGTCGGCGAGGAATTTTCTGTTACCCTCGGGGCTGTTCTTGGTGGCGCTGCTGTTGAACAGCTGGAAGCAAAAAGCCTTTGGCTCGTCGTAAACGACCGCTCCGGCGACACTAAAGGCATAGTGCACATCTCCCGACAGCATGATCACTTTCGTCAGGTTGGCTGATTTCAGGACCTGCATCAGCCGCATGAAGCTATGCTTGTTCGTCATCCAAGCTTCGACGTCCGTCTCGGGAACGGAGGTCGCTTCATTAAAGGTGCCTGCTTTCCAAGCGGCGGTCGTTTTGCGAACGAGCGTTTTGCCGACTTCGAGGAGCGGCAGATCGAAAACCGGACCAGGCGTGACGAGCATCAAGCGCCGGCCCGTCACGGCATCAAGCAAAATCTCCAGATGCTTCATCGTCGCCGGACCGATCAGGCTCGGCACAAAACCGTCCCGCCGGTCACCCTTCCATTTTTGCGGAGACGCTGGAATGTATTCCGGCAAAGCGACGGGTTCAGGCAGGTAGTCGCGCTCGCCCAAGGACTTCTGAAACTCAAACTCATAGTCATGCGGCGCGCGTGTCCGCCGCGTCCTCGAATCGACGAACAATGTCGGCGGCGCCGTTGGCGCCAGGAACGACCATTTTCCGAACGCCAGCAAGGTCGTTTCGTAGCTCGCGATCGTCGAAGCGGACACGTCGCGTTTGGCGAACCGTGCCTCGATGCAGTCGAGCACTGTGCCGTCCGCGAATGAGTCCGGATCGTTGCCCCAGCCCTGGAATACCGTATAGGCGGCCAGGGCGTTGCTCACGATCCTGCGACCAAGCGGGTTTTTCTTTTCGACCGCGTCCTGCCACGCTGGAGTGATGTTCCAGTCGTCCGTCACGTCGTGATCGTCGAAGATCATGTAGGTCGGTGTATTGGCGAGGATACGACGCAGCGCCCGGGTGCCCTTGTACGCATCGAGAAGATTGATGATCTCGCGAAGTCCCTCTTCTGCTTCCGTCTTTGCGCTGCTGATGGTTCCCGCTTCCCAGCGTGCCTGCCCGGTGTCGAGAAACTTCCGGCTCTTTTCTTTGAGACTATCCAGCGGCCAGAAATAGTCGTCGCGCGACCACGACATGAGGTACATCGCCGCGAACTCGCCGAACCGAGCGAGGTGATTGGCCCCTTCCGTCGTCGTGAAGCCCGCCGCCTCGGCGATCGGTTTCTGCCTTTGCCTTGCCGAGTACTTCCAGTCCGACAGCGTGCTTCCGTCGCGGTCGGGAACGTCCTCCTTGAAGCCGATCAGCAGCCGGGAAACCATCGCCAGCCGGTCCAGGATCAGGGCCGAAACGTCGTCGGCATAGATCTGGTCGCCCATCAGCAGCAGCGCATTGGGGCGGCCGGCGATATAGGGAAACCTGTAGCGGCTCTTCAGGGTCTTGACGAAGGCGTCCTTGCCCGGACCGTGGAGCTTGCGGCAGGAAGCGAACAGTGCGCGCAAGTCGGTCTCGGAATCCCGCTGCAGGACGACCGTCGGCAGATCGGCCTCGCCGGACAATGAAATTTCCGTGAGGACGGCCGGCGTCAGGATGCTGGAGCCGAGCTTGGCCGGCGTCGCGGTAGTCAGCTCGCGGATGTCGTAGGAGAGCAATGCTCCCGTCGGGAAAAAGCTTGCGGTGTTCGCTTTGGATTTTACCGGCACCGCCTTCAACAGATGGACATAGAGTCTTTCGCCCAGCCGCACACGCCGCAGCGCCCGCCCTGTGCCGATCGGCCCCGGCATGACAATAGGCTTCTTGTCCTTGCCAAACGTGGTCGCGAAAACCACCATTCCAAGGTCGAGAGGTTTGCTGGTGCAGATCCAGACATGGATGGCCTTCGCGTCGGACCGGCGCACGATCGGTCCGGCCAATATCTCGGGCATCTGCCCGGCCAATATATCGGGTATCGACAAGGTCATGCGGTCAGCCGCTCGACGGACATGGCGTCGGCCTCCGGCTCAAATTGCCATCGGCAGGGGGGTATCCTGGAAGATCTGGAGACTGGTCGTCACCGGCGTTCCGCCCGAGCCAACGGCCGATACCGTGTAGGTGCCGGGATTGACCAGGAATTCGTAGACGCCGAGAGCGCTGCCGACCGTCAACTGAACCTGATGGGACAAGCCTTGCGAATCCAGGCACCTCAGGGTGACGGTCGCGTTCGACACCGACGCGCCAGCCGATGTCACGGCAACAGAGAGGCGCCACAGGGTGATCGCGACCTCGGCATTCTGCGACATTTCGACGACGGCCGTTCCACGGGTCGGCAGCGACAGGCCGCCGACCACATCGGCCGCCTCGACCTTGTAGGTCCCCTCGTCCACCAGGAAGTCGTAGGCGCCGGCCACCGTACCGTTGGCGCTGGTCAGCTCGTCTGTCTGCTCCAATCCCGAGGCATCCAGCCAGCTCAACGTCACCTTCGCGCCAGGCACGGGGGCCGCCGCTGAGTCCACGACGATGACCCGCAGCCTCGGCTTCCACCAGAGCTGCTTGGTATAGTCGGGCAGGGTCGTGTTCGGATTCTCCAGGTAGACCAGGGTTGTCGGAACCTTGACGACCCAGCGCTCCGGCTCGACCCGCTTGCCGGGAAAGATGCCGGCCTGTTCCTTCAGTTCCTCGACGATCGAGACGTAGCGCGGATCGGCGATGGTGATGAAGGCATGCTGCATGCCGTGCCAGCCGAACGAAAAGAAGTCGAGCACGTCCTTCTCGTAGCCCGGACGGACCGGCACCACGACACGTGCCGAGCCGGCGCGCAGGAAATTCTCGAATAGCGGATCGACGTCGGCAATCTTCAGCGTATCCAGCCAGCGGTCCTTCCGGCCCCAGAAATAGGGCGCGAAACTGTAGGTCATGTTGACCCACTCAAATGCCTTTTCGAAAAACTGGATATAGCTTCCCTCATTGCGGGCCTCGGAGAACGAAAACTCCGGATAGCCGAAGTGTCCCGGCGGCGGCGCCGTATCGCGCATCGCATCGATGCTCTCGAAGCGCTGGCCGGTGATGATCTCGAGGCAGGACTTCCGGAGCTCGAACTGCTCGGTCTGACGGTTGATGTCAGGGTTCATTCCGAATAATGCATTTGTGCGATCTGCTGTCTGCTGTTGTACCTTGTCTTCATATTCACCCAATTGTCGCGCATACGCTTGCATGATCGCGCTAAAGATTGCCATACGCCAGACGTCTAAGCCTGCCTTACTCAACTCACATCGAATTATGACATTAACGACATATACGGCAGTAGACATGAGGGCCGCCGGGATTTTCCCAGTCTTGTTTCCCATGTCATAAGGAGATTGGTTTCCCCCGTGATCGTCATAATACTTTCCCCCTAACCACGCGTTGGTCCAGGGAAGAGCAAAAGCAACATTGTTCGACCAGGACATGCCACTAATATCAGCATCTTTAGCAACATAGCCCTCTGGTATCTCTATTAGGTCAGCCTCGGTTGTGAGTTGGAAACTAACCCCACCCGATTTAGTCCATGACACGTAGTGTATTGGATCTGGTGGGGGCGTCGTTGACGTCGCACCGTACTTTGATATCCAAAACGTATAATTCTCCGGTGTTAGAGCCGACATGTCGGCCAAAGAGTGGGCGGTAATTGGTTTGCCTGCTTCATCGTTGCAATGCATTACGAATTCGCGTGGTGCGACTGGTTTAACCAGATCAGCTTCGTCTCGCTTCAGTTTTCCATAGCGAAAGAAAGCCGCCGGCTCCGGCACCGCAAATTCATACATAAGGCGTTGACCGTAATTTTCGACATGGGCCAGGTAATATTTGTCGAGCCAGCGGTAGACGCCGGCGCGATGGTCCGCCGATTGGTTGTCGATCGTGTGCGTGGTCTTGTTTTCCTTTTCCGTCGTCGTCACCGTCGACCGCAGGCTACGCACGCGCTGGGTGAGCTTCGACGTGGCGCTGGCCACCACGTCCTTGGCGTATTTGGTGGCGGTCTTCTGGCTTTCGTCCTTGGTCGTCTTGCCCTGATAGTCGAGATAGCCGCTGGCCTTGGCCAGACCGGTGGTCTCGACAGTGCCGTACTCGTAGCTCGCGCTGACCCCGGCCTTGCGGTCGGTGGACTGCGAGCTCGCCCTCGAGACTTCCTGCTCGAAGGAGAATTTCTCGGTCGATTCGAGCGAACTCGACAACTCGCTCTGGTTTTCCGTCTCCAGCTCGTCCTTGGTTTCGCTGCGCCGCAAGTCGCGGAATTCGCGCACATGCGTCTCGCCCGCCAGGATATTCTCGACATGGGCGATTTCTCCTGCGGCATAGCGCAAGAGCGACGTCTTGATCATCTTCAGATCACCCCAGCCGAGCGGCTGGGCCTCGCCCCAGGTTTTCGGCCAGGGGACTGATACATTGCCGTCGCATGGCGGCGACGCGGGTGGCGCGACGCACAGGTCGTCGGTCTTCAGTTGAGAAAGAAAGATGGCCGGCAAAGCCACGGTCGCAGCAGCAACCCCCGCCATCGGGACGTGACGCAGGTTGGAGGGCTTGAGCGAGGCATAGTAGACGGCATTGGCGAGGCGAATGGCATCGGCCAGCGCGGGGACGAGGTCGAGATTGCGCTTCGACGCGGCACGATAGATCAAATTGTCCCAGAGGACGACGAGCGTCTCCTTCAGCCTGGTTCGCCGGACGTAGTCCGCCAGCGACTCCTTGCTGCCTTTCTCGAAAGCCGACACTGCATTGGCCAGGCTGCTGTTTGCCCGATAGGCCGCAAAATAGGGCGAGAGCGCATCGAGGCCAGGTTGCCGCGCCTTGATCGCCGGCACCGAGGACAGGAAGGCAGGGCCGTTCGCGAAGGCCTGTAGCTTGGTTTCCGACAAGTCCCAGGCGGGAGTTGGAACGGCGGCCCCAGTCTGGGCCTTTGCGCCACCGACAGCGGGATGAAAGACCGACGCGGTCGTGTCGATGTGCAGGACCGGCGAGAACGGCGCCCCTGGCGTGGGCGCGCTTTCGGATGTGGCCGCGACAGGTCGCGTCACCACGAACCTGCTCAATTCCGTTGCCTGGACCGCCATCGAACCCTCCCCAAGAGATCGACACCGTAGGGGCCGCTACCTATGATTGACAGGACAATCGGTTAGAAAACCTTTGCTGGAAAGCGTCTTGGGGCGCATCGGCCAGGAATCGAATGCGTTAGTTGCTTTGTGCTAATAGCTTCGCCGCCGCCCGGAGTACCGCACGACCTCTTGGCGTCGCGCCTCGTGGAGCCGGCAACGCCCGTTCGTCATTGCCGCCGACTTGCACAGTTTGGCGCTTCGTGTCTTCGCACCGCATCGCTTGCTCCGGTGCATGGGTAATCTGCTTTGCGTGGGGTTGTTCCTCGCTTTCTGGTCTGATCCTTCCCCCGGGGTCTCGACGGCACCAACGATGGCCTGGCTTCCGACGTGAACGTGAACATGCTCGATGGTCACTTCTTGCTGACCCTTGCCCGATGGCGGTTCAGCGCATCGATCAGCATGGCGAAGGTGCGCAACAGCTTGTTGGCCTGACTGAGGTTTTCACTGCGCCCCGCGAAGGTCTGATCGCCGATCATGGCGCGCCTGAAGCACTCCATGCTCGCGTTGTGCGCGGCTATGAATATCTACAAAATTGGCGTCCCCGAGAGGATTCGAACCTCCGACCTCCGGTTTAGGAAACCGCTGCTCTATCCGGCTGAGCTACGGGGACGTGGCGGCGGATATAGCATTCGATGCAAATGGCGTCTGCCATTTTTCGAGGTCCCCTTTTTCGAGGTCCCCATTTCCAAGGTCCCAAGTACACCATTCGATCCAGCCCCCATCCGGCCACGTCCTCAGCCGCCGACGACGTCGAGCAGGGCCGGCCTCACGCCGAGCTGTTCCACGAGTTGATCGAGCTTGCGTCGGGCGAGCGGGTTGCTCTTCTGGTGACGCGTGGCGAGGATCAGTTCGTTCTTGAGCGAATGCTCCAGGCCGGTGAACTCGGTCACACGCACCTTGTAGCCGTGCAGTTCCAGGACGAGGGAGCGAATGACGTTGGTAACGTGGGTGCCAAACTCGCGCCGATGGATGTTGTGGCGCCAAAGCTGTTCCAGGGGGCCGCTGCTGGCCCCCAACAGTGTCGCGACCTCCGCCTGGCAACAGGGGACGAGGGCGATGACCTTCGCCTCGTGATGCAGCGCGAACCGGATGGCATCGTCGGTCGCCGTGTCGCAGGCATGAAGAGCGGTCACCATGTCGGCGCGGCCACCGGGCAGCATCGTATCGGCGATCTCGCCGGCGGCGAACTTCATGCGCGTGAAATGGCTGTCCGCCGCAAGCTTTTGCGATCGTTCGACGAGTTCGGCGCGCACGTCGACGCCGAAAATGCTGCCGTGACCCAAGGGGCCGATCACCAGGTCATAGAGAATGAATCCCAGGTAGGACTTCCCGGTGCCGAGGTCCGCGATGACCGCGTCCGGTTGCCCGGCGAGCACTGAATCGAGCGACGGGCGGAGAAGCTGCACCAGGTGGAGAACCTGCTTGAGCTTGCGCCTGGCGTCGTGGTTCAGCGTGCCGTCGCGCGTCAGAATGTGCAGCGCTTTCAGGAGGGCGACAGAATCCTCCTGCACCTGGCCCGGCCAGACATCGGCCAGGACCTTTTTCGCATCAAGAATATCGGCGCGCTCACGCGACATGTCGATCTGCCTCCGCCTGGCGTCGGACTCACCTAATCCATCGACGGCTCACGCGCCACCCACTATTGCCGGCGCGGCGTGACAGATGCATTGACCGCTTCTTCGGGCATGGGCACTAGTCTTTTCAGATAAACATTCGCCGCAGAGATCAGCCGTAGAGATCAATCGCCCATGGACTTCTCCTTTTCGGAACAGCACGTCGCGGTACGCGATACGGTACGGCGCCTGTGCCAGTCGGAGCATCAGCGGCTCGTCATGGCGGCGGAGGAGAATGAGGTTCTGCCCCGCGAGGTGTTCGCGCGCTGGGGCGAACTCGGCCTGCTGGGCGTCCGCTAGCCCGAAAGCGACGGCGGCAGCGGGCTCGACAAGGTAAGCGACTGCATCGTGCGCGAAGAGCTGAGCTACATGAGCCAGGGATTCGCCTCGAGCTGGTCGGCGCACAGCCACCTCGGGATCTGGCCCATCTGGAAGGCCGGAACCGACCGGCAGCGCGAGCGCTTCTTCCGGCCCGCCGTCGCGGGCAAGAAGATCGCGGGCTTTGCCTTGAGCGAACCCGACGGCGGCTCCAACATCCGCGGCCTCAAAACCCGCGCCGAGCGCACCGCCGGCGGCTGGAAGCTCAACGGCAGCAAGCTCTCCATCACCAACGCGCCGATCGCGGACTTCCTGCTGGTGGCAGCGCGGACCTCGCCCGAGCTCAGGAGCGACGCCATCAGCCTCTTCATCGTGGAGCTTCCCGCCAAGGGCATGACGATCGAGAAGCTGCGCAAGGAGGGCATTCGCGCCTCCGAAACCGGCCTGATCCATATCGAGGACGTGTTCGTGCCTGACGAGAACGTCCTGGGCGAACGGCTGGGCACCTATCCGGTGATCCTCGACTCGCTCAGCGAGAACCGCGTGGGAGTTGCGGCCAATGCTCTCGGGATGGCACGGGCCGCTTTCGATGCCGCCACCGCGTATGCACGGGATCGCCTGGTGGCGGGCAAGCGCATCGGCGACTACCAGGCCATCGGACACAAGCTCGCGGAGATGTCGGCCCAGATCGAGGCCGCCCGTTGGCTCGTCTACTACGGCGCCTGGCGCGTCGATCAGAACTCGCTCGATTCCGCCACGGCGGCGCGCGTCAAGCTGATCGCGAGCGAGACCGCGGTGAGCGTGAGCGAACAGGCGATCCGCATTCACGGCGGCGCCGGGATCATGCGCGAGTACCCGGTGGGGCGCATTCATCGCGACGCGCTGGTCTACGTGATCGGCGAAGGCACCAGCGAAATCCAGAAGAACATCATCGCGCGCGACCTGGGCTTCAAAGCCTGACGCGAAGTGACTCCAGGCCTTCGCTTCACTCGAGCTTGAGGTTCAGGTCCTTCACCATCTTCGTCCAGACCTGGAGCTGGTCCTTCTGATAGTCGACGGCCTGCTGCCGGGTCGACGGCGTGGGCACGATTCCGCTTTGCAGGAGCTTGGTCTGCACCGCCTCCGACTCGAGAACCTTCACGACCTCCTTGTTGAGACGGTCCAGGATCGCATCGGGCGTTCCGGCGGGGGCGACCAGGGCCCACCAGCCGTCCATGACGGGGGGCGTCGCGAGACCGCTTTCGGCGAAGGTCGGCACCTCGGGCAGCAGCACGTAGCGTTTTGCCGCCGGGACCCCGACCGGGCGGACCTTGTTGGCCCGGATCATGGCGAGCGACGCGGGGACATCCGCCACCATGATCTGCACGTGCCCGCTGATCAGGTCGGCAAGCCCCGGTGGGGTCGACTTGTAGGGAACGTGGGTCATGTCGAGCTGATGGGCGTTCTTGAAGTAGCCGCCGTAGGCGATGCCGCCGGTGTTGCCGCTGGCGTAATTGAACTTCCCGGGATTGGCCTTGACCAGCGTGACCAGTTCGCCCGCCGTCTTCGCGCCGACATCGGGATTGACGAGCAGGACATAATTCACCGACGCGACCATCGTGATGTAGGCGAGGTCCTTGACCGGGTCGTAGCGCACGCCTGATGTGAGACCGCCCGGGCTGGCGGCAAGGCCTGAGTTGGTCAGAAGCCCGAGCGTGTATCCGTCCGGCGCCGACTGCACGACGAGTTCGGTGCCGAGCGTCGTGTTGTTGCCGGGCTTGTTCTCGACGACGATCGGCTGGCCCAGCGCCTGGGTCAGCGGCTCGGAGATGATGCGGGCGAGGATGTCGCTACCGGAACCGGGACCGAAGGGAACGATCAGCCTGATCGGCTTGCTGGGATAAGGCTGCGCCGAGGCGGCGCCCGCATAGGCGAGACCCGCCGCGACCGCGAGTGCTGCGAGCCATTGAACGATCTTCATGGTGTTTCACTTCCCTTTGCCGTCGTCATTTCTTGTTCGTTTCACAACATCATGCCGTGCTGCGAACCACAGGGTCAAAATGCTTATGCAAAGCCTGTCGCTGCGCAAAACCAGCAGGGCGGGCAAAGTCAGCGCGTGAGTCAGGACCAGGGCCATCGCATATCCGTCGTCCTGAGCGGAGCGAAGCGTAGTCGAAGGACCTCTCTTCCAGTCG
>CAMDOT010000011.1 GCA_945903635.1 Rhizobium sp. Q54
CGCGTGCCGGCGGTGATCGCCGACACGACCAGGCGCACGATCCCGCCCTTCGAGCCGTTGGTGAAGAACCAGGCGCTGGTCGACGCGCTGCCCGAGGAGGAGCGGTTGGCACTCGCCGAGGCGCTGGTGCAGGCACCGGCCTGGCTCGAGGCGAAGCGCCGCCAGTTCCGCGACCTGGTGGCGCCGGCGATCGCTGCGAATGCACCGTTGGTCGCGGAGATCCGCGCCGATGCCAGACGCTACGCCGTGTCGTTCGACCTCGCCCAAGTCGAGAAGGGATTCGACAGGCCGACGCTGATCGTCGCCGCGCGGCAGGACCGGGTGGTGGGCTACCGTGACGCCTGGGACATCCTGGAAAGCTATCCACGCGCGACCTTTGCCGTGATCGACCGGGCGGACCACGGCTGGCCGCTCGAATCGCCCCGGCTCCTGGCCGCTCTGGTCGAGGATTGGCTCGACCGGATCGAGCTGTCTGAAAAGGGCGCCTGACGGCGTCCGGGATGGTGTTCGGGCTGCCGATGCGCCAGCATGGGGCCAAGTCGATACTTCTAGGAGATGCACATGTTTCGTCTGCTGCGTGGCGCCGCACTGGCCGCCGCCGCTCTTCTCATTCCCGCCGCCACGCTCCAGGCGCAGGGATCTGATTGGCCCAACAAGCCGATCACCATCCTGATGGGCTTTCCGGCCGGCTCCGGCGTCGATGTGGTGGCGCGTATCCTCCAGCCCTCGCTCGAGAAAACCCTCGGCCAGCGCCTGGTGATCGACTACAAGGCGGGCGCGGGTGGCAACGTCGCATCCGAGGTCGTGGCCCGTGCGACGCCCGACGGTTACACCTTCCTGCTCGGCACGGCTGCAACGCACGGCATCAATCCCGCGCTCTACACGAAGCTGTCGTTCGATGCCGAGGCGGATTTCACTCCGATCACCACGCTCGCAGACATCCCGAATGTGCTGGCGATCAATCCGTCCGTGATCGACGCCAAGGACGTGAAGGACTTCATCGCCAAGGTGAAGGCCGCCCCCGGGAAATACAGCTACGGCTCGACCGGCAACGGCACGGGTACGCATCTCGCCTTCGCCGCCTTCAACAAGCAGGCCGGCCTCGACATGGTGCACGTGCCCTACAAGGGTGGGCCGGATGCCACCAACTCGCTGATCAAGGGCGAAACCTGCTGCAGCTTCCCGCTCCTGCAGGCGATGCTGCCGCACGCCAAGGCGGGCAAAGTCCGCCTGCTCGGCGTGACGACGCCCAAGCGGGTCGCTGCCATGCCCGACCTGCCGACCATCGCCGAGGCGGGCCTGCCGGGCTACGAGAGCTACACCTGGTTCGGCATCTTCGGGCCGAAGAACCTGCCGCCCGCCATCGCCCAGAAGATGAACGCCGCGCTCAAGACCGCGCTCGAAGATCCCGAGGTCAAGGCCAAGCTCACCGAGCTCGGCAACACGCCGCGCTATGAGACGCTCGAACAGTTCAAGGCGACGGTGAAGGAAGGCCGTGCAAAGTGGGCCGTGGTGGTGAAGGCCGCGGGCGCCACGGTGGACTAAGAGGGGCGACTGATGAAGCGCAGCGAAGATCGAATCCTCACCACTCATGTCGGCAGCCTGCCGCGCAGCGCTGAACTCAGCGATCTGCTGATCCGCGACGAGGCGGGCGAAGCCATCGACAGGGCCGACCTGGCGCGCCGGAGCGAGGCCGCCGTGCATGACGTGGTGGCCCGCCAGTCCGCCGCCGGCGTCGACGTGGTGGGCGATGGCGAGCAGCCACGCGTTGGTTTCCAGACCTACGTCGTCCAGCGCATGAAGGGTTTCGGCGGCGAGTCCAAGCGACCGTCACCCACCGATTACGCCAACTTTCCGGCCTTTGCCGCCCAGGCGCTGCGGCGCGCGCCCAAGCGCAGCAAGGTCCGCAACGCGGCACAAGCCGTCGCCGATGTGGTCTACGACGATCTGACGGCGGCAAAAGAAGAATGCCGCATGTTTCGTGCAGCCCTCGACGGGTTGGAGAAGAAGCCGGTCGACAGTTTCATGACCGCGGCGTCGCCCGGTATCATCGCCACGACGATGCTCAATGCGCACTACGACAGCCACGAGGCCTACCTCTTCGCGCTGGCACGCCAGATCGCCAAGGAATACCAGCTGATCGCGCGCGACTTCGTGCTGCAGATCGATGCGCCGGACCTCGCCATGGAACGCACTGTCCTGTTCCAGGACAAGAGCGCCGCCGAGTTCCTCAAGATCGCCGAGATGCACGTCGCCGCGATCAACGAGGCGGTGGCCGGCATCCCGCGCGAGCGTATTCGCCTTCATTGTTGCTGGGGCAACTGGGAAGGGCCGCACGTCGACGATATCCCGATGGGCGAGATACTACCGGTGCTGTACCAGGCCCGCGTCGGCGCGCTCAGCATAGAATTCGCCAATCCGCGTCATCAGCACGAATATGCGGCGCTCAAGAAGACGAGACTCCCCGATACGTTCCTGCTGCTGCCGGGCGTGATCGATTCGACGACGAATTATGTCGAGCACCCCGAGGTGATCGCCAACCGCATCTGCGAAGCGGTCGATGCCGTGGGCGACCGCAGCCGCGTCATCGCCTCGAGCGATTGCGGCTTCGGCACCTTCGCCGGCGGCGAACTCGTGGCCGAAGACGTCGTCTGGGCCAAGTTGAAAAGTTCTAGCGAGGGTGCCGCCCTCGCCACGCGCCGGTTGTGGGGAAGATAGTATGAGGAGATTTGAAATGAAGAGGCTGTTGCTCACGATGACGGTCGGCCTGGCCACGGTCTTTCAGACGGGCCACGCGATGGCCGGCAAGGAGCTCGATGCCGTGAAGGCAAGAGGGCAGCTCATCTGCGGTGTGGCAGTGGGCGGCATCGCCGGCTTCATGATGGTCGACAGCCAGGGCAAGTGGACCGGCATGAACGTCGATATCTGCCGTGCCGTCTCGGCCGCGATCTTCGGCGACTCCGAGAAGGTGAAGTACGTGCCGCTGTCGGGTCAGCAGCGGTTCACGGCGTTGCAGGCGGGCGAAGTCGACCTGCTGTCGAACAATTCGACCTGGACGCTGACGCGCGACACCGCACTCGGCCTCGATTTCGTCGGCATCACCTACTATGACGGCCAGGGCTTCATGGTGCCCAAGAAGCTCGGCGTGAAGAGCGCCAAGGAACTGAACGGCGCTTCGATATGCGTGCTGACGGGCAGTACGTCCGAATTGAACATCGCCGACTATTTTCGCACCAACAAGATGACCTTCAAGCCGGTGCTGTTCGAGGATCCCGACCAGAGTCGCGGGGCCTTCTTCGGCGGCCGATGCGACGCTTATTCCGGCGACCAGGCTCGCCTCTATGCCACGCGCGTCGCCAACGCGCCCAATCCCGACGACTATATCGTTCTGCCCGAGATCATTTCGAAGGAGCCGCTGGGTCCCGTGGTTCGGCATGGCGACAATCAGTTCGCCGACATCGTGCGCTGGGCGCAGTACGCCATGCTCGAGGCCGAGGAAAACGGCATCACGTCGAAGAACGTCGACGAGATGCTGAAGAGCGACAATCCCAGCATCAAGCGTATCCTGGGTGTCACCCCAGGCATGGGCAAGGCGCTCGGCGTCGACGACAAGTGGGTCTACAACATCGTCAAACAGGTCGGTAACTACGGCGAGAGCTTCGATCGCAACGTCGGCATGGGCAGCCTGCTCAAGGTCGAGCGCGGTCAGAATGCGCTGTGGACCAAGGGCGGCCTGCAGTACGCGCCGCCGATCCGCTGAAGCTCAGCGCGGCTTCACCGGTTGGCGCAGGATCGTCCTGAGCCTGGCCGGCTCGGTTTTGCGGGGGTCGCCGAGATAGATCTCGTGGTGAGGGCCGGCGAAGGTGAGACCTTCTGCCGGCATGACGTCGTCGTGCAGGCGGGCAAGCATTGGTCCCTCATCGTCATAGCTGCCGACATGCATGATCTGCAGCGCTCGTCCTTCGCTGAGCGGCTCCAGCCGTAGACTGAGCGGCGCATCGCCCAGCTTCTTACCGGTCTTTGCAACAGCGGCGTCGAAGAGCGGCGCGTCGATGAAGTCGGGTGCCATGATCATCAGGGTCCAGCGCCAACGGTCCTTGTGTCGGGTGACGAAGTCGGCCGGATCGTCGGCCCACCACAGACCTTCCAGCGGCGGCACGACATAGTCGTTGCCGAAGCCCTTGGCGGCGAACTTCAAGGCATAGCTCACGGGATAGAGCCACTCGATCGCCTGCTTGTAGGCGGACGCGGTATTGGGGTCGCCGGCGCCGTCGACTTTAACGAAAGTGAGGGTCGGCACCTCGACCAGCACGAACCGGTTGGTCGGCGCGGTGTAAAGCTTCGCCAGGGTCTTCTTGAAATCGATCTTGCTCATGGAACCGCCGATGGTCAGGCCGCAGCGTCTTCACGGATCATGGCCGCGCCCTTCTCGCCGATCATGATGGTGGGGGCGTTGGTGTTGCCGGTGGTGAGGGTGGGCATCACCGAGGCGTCCATGACGCGCAGACCCTCGATTCCGTGCACCCGCAGTCGCGAGTCGACGACGGCGCGCGGGTCCTCGCCCATGCGGCAGGTGCCGACGGGATGATAGAGCGTGTTGCCGACGCGGCGGGCATAGGCCAGCAGATCGGCATCGCTCTGGAGGTCCGGGCCGGGCGACGTCTCGCCCAGGCTGTGCTGGGCGAGCGCCGGCTGGGCGAAGACGCGGCGGACATGGCGCACGCCGCCCAGCAGCGCCAGCTCGTCGGTGTGGGCGGTGAGGTAGTTCGGCTTGATCGCCGGCCGCGCGAAAGGATCGGACGAAACCGCCATGATGGTGCCGCGGCTGTCGGGCTTCACCACGCAGACCACGCAGCTCATGGCCGGCTTGTCGTCGAGCTGGCCGAACTTCAGCGTGTTGGTGCTGCCAGGCGTGAACAGGAGCTGCAGGTCGGGCGATTCAAGGCCTTCGCGGCTGTCGCAGAAGAGCTGGGCCGTGGTGACGCCGAAGGTGAGCGCGCCCTTGCCGGTCAGGAAGAACTTCGCGATCTCCGGCAGCACGCCGGGGAAGCGCGCCAGCTCGTTCACGGTGCGCGTGCCCTGCACGCGATGGACGAGGCGGATCACATAGTGGTCGATCAGATTGGCGCCGACGCCGGGCAGGTCGTGCACCACCGGAATACCGAGCGATTGCAGGTGTGCGGCGGGGCCGATGCCGGAGACCTGCAGGATATGCGGCGAGTTGATGGTGCCGCCCGAGACGATGACCTCGCGGTTGGCGCGCACGGTGGTGGTGTTGCCGCCCCGAATAAACTCGACACCGACACAGCGCTTGCCCTCGAACAGCAACTTGCCGCCCTGGGCATCGGTCTCGACGCGAATGTTGGGAAGGCGTCGTGCCTCGCGCAGATAGGTCTGCGCCGTCGATCCGCGCCAGCGCCCGCGCCGCGTCATCTGCGAGTAGCCGACGCCATAACGCGTCTTGCCGTTGAGGTCCGGGTTGAACGGAAAGCCCGCCTGCTGCGCCGCTTCGACGAACTTGTGCGTGAGCGGCAGGATGGTGCGGTAGCCCTCGACCTTCAGTGGCCCGCCCTGGCCGCGCACCTCGGGATCGCCTTTCTGCACGTAATGCTCGGACTTCTTGAAGAACGGCAGCACCTCGTCGTAGCTCCAGCCGCGCGCGCCCATCTGGGCCCAGCCGTCGAAGTCGGCCGGCGCGCCGCGCACGTAGAGCATACCGTTGATCGAGGAGGAGCCGCCCAACGTGCGGCCGCGCGGCCATTCCATGCGCCGGTCGCCGGAGCCCTTCTCGGGCTCGGTGGTGTAGTTCCAGTTCACCAGCGGATTGCGCAGCAGCGAGCGCATGCCGGCCGGGATATGGATCATCGGGTACCAGTCGCTCGGCCCGGCCTCGAGCAGGATCACCGAGGCGCCGCTTTCGGCGAGCCGTGCGGCAACAGTGCACCCGGCGGAACCAGCACCAACGACAACGTAGTCGGCCTGCATCGCGTTCTCCCTAGAGGGTGCCGGCGCGCTTTTCGCGCGGCACGAAGTAATTGGTGGGCTCCAGTTCCGGATCTTCCACGGCGTGCATGTTCTGCACGTGCCGTTCGATGTCCGCCTTGAAGAGATCGTGCGACAGAGCCTGCACCAGTCGCGTGGTGCCGACGAAGAGCCCGGGAATGTCGCCCGCCAGTGCGCCCTGGCTCAGGATGCTGCCCCAGTTGAAGAGATGGATGTTGCCGAGCCCCGGCGTCCGGCCCGGCACCTTCTCCTCGAGCTCGAAGCCGCGGCCGAGATAGGGGTAGCGCGCTGCCTCGGCATTGGCCTTCACCTCGTCGGCACTGCGCACGTCGGCCCACAGCTTCACATTGGTGGTGAAGGCGGCGATTTCCGTGACGCGGCCCATGTCGATGTCAAAGCCCGTGCCGAACAGCACTGTATCGAAGCGCTCGGTCCCCTTGGTCGTCTTGACTGTCACGCCGTCTTTCTCGACGACGACGTCGAGCCACGGCTCGGCAAAGCGAAAGGAAAAGCCCGGCAGCTTCTGTCCGCGCAAGACAGATTCATGTGGCGGTGGCGAGCCCGCAGCCAGCATGTAGGTGTAGATTTTCCAGCGCCAGTCGTCGTCGAGCATGCCCTGGCCGCGCTGGAAGCCGGAAAACGACACGCCCTTGGACTTGTTGACCTGCGGCAGGTGAGGCCGTCGCGCGAAGCACACCGTCTCGGCGGCGCCGGCTTCGAGCGCCGTGCAGGCATTGTCGATCGCCGTCGCCAGCACGCCCAGCACGCCGATCCGCTTGCCTATAAGCTTGGTGAAGTCGATCTCTTCCAGCGTGTGAAACACGCGGCCCTGGCGCCTCGGATCCTCGGGGTCGAACGATGGAAACGACGGAAAGCGAAAGCCGCCCGAACCGTCGCGACCGTTGGCCAGCACGACCTTGCGGGCATGCACGGTCTCGCCCGTCGACAGTGTGGCGCGCAGCAGGTCGCCGGCCGCTTCGACCTTGAGCAGGCCGACGCCATTCTCGACTTTCAGGCCCACGGTCTCGCGCACCCACAGCAGATAGGCGAGCCAGTCGAGTCTCAGGATCTTGTAAAGTCTCTCCCAGCCGTCCGCCCCGTGCTGGGCCTCGTACCAGGCGCGAAAGGTGAGGGAGGGCACGCCGAGGTCGGGGCCGGTCAAGTGCTTGGGCGAGCGCAGGATCGGCATGCGCGCCGTGGTGTTCCACGGGCCCTCGCGGCCATGGGATTCGCGCTCGACCACACGGATGTTGCCGATTCCCTCGCGCAGCAGGCCAAAGCCCACGGTCTGGCCGCACATCCCGGCACCGACCACCAACACGTCGAGAACCCGCTGGCCGTCAGGCCCTGCGCGCTCGGGCACCCAGTTGGCCGCCGGATAGTTCAGCCGGGCGAGGTCGTGCCGCGCGATCTTCCGCAGCGCGGCTAAGCCTTGATCACCCTCGACAACAGCATCCATGCCGTGCTTCTCACCTTCTGCCCTCTCAATAGCAGGGCCTACTCTGCTGAGAAATGCCCAGGGAGAAAATGCCATGCGCGGTCGTCAGGTCTTCTTCGAGACGCTGCTCAATCACGGCGTCGATCGCATCTTCGGCAATCCCGGCACCACCGAGAGCCCGTTGCTCGACTCGCTGCTCGACTATCCGCAGATCCAGTACATCGTGCATCTGCACGAGGGCGTCGCCACGGGTGCCGCGAACTTCTACGCCCAGGCGAGCGGCAAGACGGCGTTCGTGAACCTCCACGTGGCGCCCGGCCTCGGCAATGCCGTCGGCATGATCTACGGCGCGCTGAAGAATAACTCGCCGATGGTCGTGACGGCGGGCCAGCAGGACACGCGCCTTCGCCTGCGCGATCCCGTGCTCGGTCATGATCTCGCGGCGATCGCAGCCCCCGTCGTCAAATGGAGCGTGCAGGTCGAGACCGCCGACGAGCTGGGCCCGATCCTGCAGCGCGCCTTCAAGATCGCCAATGAGGCGCCGGCCGGGCCGGTGTTCGTGGCGCTGCCCATCAACGTCATGGAGCAGGAGACCGCCATTCCCGCCGGCAAGCCCGGCCATTCCTTCGCCGCAAGTCGGCCCGATCCCGCTGGGATCGCTGCCATGACACGGCTGCTGCTGGCGTCGGCGAGCCCGGCCATTGTCGCCGGCGACGATGTCGCGCGCGCCGGTGCCGTCGATACGCTGGTCAAGCTCGCCGAAAAGCTCGGCGCCTCGGTGTGGTTCGAGGGCCTGCGCGGCCGCAATTCCTTTCCGACCGACCATGCCGCCGCGCGGGGCACGTTGGCCTTCGATGCGCCCGGCGTCGCCAAGCAATTCGCGTCGAACGATCTCGTGCTGATGGTGGGCGGGCCGTTCTTCGAGGAGGTCTGGTACGCCCCGGGCTCGCCGTTCGCATCGGGCACCAAGGTGCTGCAGATCGAGGCCGCACCGTCGCGGCTCGCCTACAATTTCGCCCTCGATGCCGGCGTGGTGTCCGACGTCGGCGCAGGTCTCGCCGCTCTCGACATTGCGCTCGCAACGGTGGCGGACGAGGACTTCGACGCCGCGGCCGCCAAGCGCAACGCGGCCCTTCAGGCGCTGAAGGAGTCCGAGGCCGCAGCCCAGAAAGCCCGCGTCGAGAAGGCCTGGGCGCGCACGCCGACCTCGATGGCGCGCGCCATGGCCGAGATCCGCGCCGGCACGCCGGCAAATGCGATTGTGGCCGACGAGACGATCACGGCCAACCTTGACCTCTTCAAGACCTTCACCTTTGCGGGTGCCGACGACTATTTCAGCGGCCGCGGCGGCGGCAGCGGGCAGGGGCTGGCCGGCGCCATCGGCGTGGCAGTTGGCCAGCCGAAGCGGCCGGTGCTCTGCCTCTCGGGCGACGGCTCGTCGATGTATTCCATCCAGGCGCTATGGACCGCGGCACACCACGATCTCGCGATCGTGTTCGTGATCCTGGCCAATCGCGAGTACCGCGTGCTGAAGCACAACATCGACGCCTATCGCGCGCGCTTCGATGTGAAGTCGAACAAGCCTTATATGCACATGGACCTCGTCGGCCCGACCATGGGCTTCGTCGACATGGCCCGGGGGATGGGCGTGGCCGGGACCTACGTCGCCAAGGCCGACGACATCAAGGCTGCTGTCGCGGCCGCCTTCAAGACCGGCAAGCCGCACCTGATCGAGGTGGAGATCGAGGGGAAGAGGTAAGCGCTATCTGAGATCGTGCATAAGCTTGCGATGACAGCCGCTAGGATCCGAAAGGTCGAGCATCCAAGAGCAATATCCTGATGAAACTCCCGAACATCGGCTTGCGAGTCCGGCCTCGAAATCTGAGGTTGCGATCAGATGACCAGGCCAGAACGTGGGCTGGAACACCGCGGCGTCAGCGGGTATTTGGCTTTCGATTAGCGTGATCGACTTGGCACGCGACCAGTGCGGGCACGAGACATACTTTGTCCCGTCAACGTTCGCGAACTCCTTCGCGAGCTCGGGAGTGAGGCTTAGCGAGGTCAAGTTCTCTTCAAAGGGTGCGAGATCCTCGCCGATATAGCTACGATTGACTATCGACTTCTTCAGGTCAACGCAGTCGATCGCGCGCAAGATTTTCACCGCAAAGTAAGCTTCCTTGGCGACTCTTCCGTTGTCGTGGCGGACGTCAACTTGCACTGCTTCCGCTTCGCCTGCTGCGCTATTGACCAGAAAATCCTTCACTGGTTCTGAGGCGATAAAGAAATCGCTGTAGTGGTAGAAATTCTGAACGATCTCCTGGCCATCCAGTCCGGGCAAAGGATGCGACATTCTCCGGAAGGTGAACTTCATCGCGGTGACCCAGCGAGGCAGCCGGCTCGGAAGGCACTCATCTCGTGCGCCTACTATGCGTATATCAGGTCGCCCGCCGACGGGTCCCGACGCGCTAAGGTAATTGCCGTAGGATGATGGGATCAGCAACTCGAAGCGAGAGGTCATCGCTCTACTTCTGAAACGAGCGAACCTTCGCCTGGTGCGCGCGGGCGGCGCCCGTGAGCATCGGCAGGTCGTTGCCGGCCAGCAGCAGCTTCATGCCCTTGCCGGTGTAGAGCTTCAGCAGTTCCTCGCTGTAGGCGCCGCCCATGCCCGGCCATTTGCCGTGCTTCTTGCAAGCCGCGATCACCTTGTCGACGGCGGCCTGGACCTTGGGGTGTCCGGTCTCGCCCGGAATGCCGAGCTCCATCGACAGGTCGCTGGCGCCGACGAGCAGGCAGTCGATGCCCGGCACCGCGGCGATGGCGGCGGCATTCTTCACCGCCTTGGGCGTCTCGATCATCACGGTGATCAGCGTGTTGTCGTCGCTCTGCCTGGTCATCTCGCCCATCGGCATCGACGCGTAGTCGAACTGCGCCTGGCCGCCGCCCACCGAGCGATGGCCGCGCGGCGGATAGCGTAGCCGGTCGGCGATCTCCTTGGCCTCCTCGGCGGTGTCGACATGGGGGATGACGATACCCAGCGCGCCGCCGTCGAGAACGCGGGTCGCCATCGCGAGTTCGCCGTAGGGCACGCGCACGATCGGCGCGATGCCGGAATCCTGGGCCGCTACCGAGATCTCGCAGGCCGTCTCGATCGACATCGACCCATGTTCGAGATCGAGGAACAGCCAGTCGAAGCCCGCCGCCTTCATGACCTTGATGATGTCGACATTGCGCACCAGGCGGATGCCGATGCCGACCGCCAACTGGTTTTTCTTCAGCCGCGCCTTGGCAGCATTGATCGCAAAGGCCATTGTTTCCCCCGTGGCTTTCGTCTTTCTGGAAGGGGTAAGCTAATCGCCATGACTTTCCATGTCGAACGAATCGACCATGTCGTGCTCCGGGTGCGCGATCTCGCGGCGATGGTGCGTTTCTACGAGCAGGCGCTGGGATTTCGCGTCGAACGGCGGTTGGAGCGGATCAGCCTGGTGCAGATGCGGGCCGGCGCTTCGATGCTCGATCTTGTCGCCGGCGAGCGCGCCGAAGGCGCACCCAACATGGACCACCTCTGCTTCCGCGTGGCGCCTTTCGATCGTGACGCCATCGTCACGCAGCTCGCGCCGTTCGGGATATCGGTCGGCGAAACCGTGGAGCGCTACGGTGCGGAAGGAAATGGACCGTCGGTCTACTTCCACGATCCGGAAGGCAACCAGATCGAACTCAAAGGCCCCTCTAACGCGGCGCATTAACCCTTGGCCGTTGCACATGATGTGCTAGCTTGACGGCAACGGGGAATAACAACACGCCCGAATTGCGTGATTCTGGGAGGAATACTAAGTGCGTACTTGCTTGGCACTCGTGGCCGGCAGCCTGGCTGCCGCTGTTTTCGTTGCATCACCGGCGTTCGCCCAGAAGCAGGGCGGCACGCTGCGCATCTCGCATCGCGACAACCCGCCCAGCGCCTCGATCCACGAAGAGGCGACGATCTCGGTGAACCAGCCTTTCATGGCGATCTTCAACAACCTCGTCTTCTTCGACCCCAAGGAGAAGGTGAACAGCCCCGACAAGATCGTGCCCGAACTGGCCGAGAGCTGGACGTGGAATCCCGAGAAGACCAAGCTCACCTTCAAGCTGCGCTCGGACGTCAAGTGGCATGACGGAAAGCCGTTCTCGGCCAAGGACGTGAAGTGCACGTGGGACGCGCTGATCGGCAAGGGCGACGAGAAGCTCGACATCATCCGCAAGAATCCGCGCAAGGTCTGGTACAGCAATCTCAAGGAAGTGACGGTCGGCAGCGACACCGAGGTCACGTTCGAGCTCGGCCGGCCGCAGCCGTCCTTCCTGTCCATGCTCGCCGCCGGTTATTCCCCGGTCTATTCCTGCCATGTGTCCGGCCGCGACATGCGCTCCAAGCCGATCGGCACGGGCCCGTTCAAGATCGTCGACTTCAAGCGCAACGAAGCGATCAAGCTGGTGCGCAATCCCGACTACTGGAAGAAGGGCCGCCCCTACCTCGACGTCATCGACTGGAAGATCGTGCCCAACCGCAGCACCCGCATGCTGGGGTTCGCGGCCGGTGAATTCGACATGACGTTCGATTCCGATGTCACCTTCCCGCTGCTGAAGGACATCCAGGCACAGAAGCCCGATGCCGTCTGCGAGGCGCGGCCGAGCAACGTCAACACCAACCTGCTCGTCAACCGCGATGCCCCGCCGTTCGACAATCCGGAACTGCGGCGTGCGCTCGCCCTCTCGCTCGACCGCAAGGCGTTCAACGACATCCTGTTCCAGGGCCATGCGCTCACCAGCGCGTCGCTGCTGCCGCCGCCGGCGGGCGTGTGGGGCATGTCCAAGGAAATGCTGGAAACCATGCCGGGTTATGCAGCTGATCGGGAGAAGCCGCTCGCCGAAGCCAAGGCGATCATGACGAAGCTCGGCTACTCCAAGGACAAGCCGCTCAAGCTCAAGGTGGCGACGCGCAACATCGCGATCTATCGCGATCCGGCGGTGATCCTGATCGACCAGCTCAAGCAGATCTATATCGAGGCTGAACTGGAGCCGATCGACACGACGGTCTGGTACACCAAGATCCAGCGCAAGGACTACTCGGTCGGTCTCAACCTGACCGGCTTGGGCCTGGACGATGCCGACACCAATTTCTACGAGAACTTCCACTCGACGTCGGATCGCAACTACACGGCCTACAAGAATCCCGAAGTCGACAGACTGATCGACCAGCAGTCGGCGGAAGCCGACCTCGAGAAGCGCAAGAAGCTGGTCTGGGAGATCGAGAAGAAGCTGATCGAGGACGGTGCCCGTCCGGTCATCAACAGCAACGTCGCCAATACCTGCTGGGATCCCAAGGTCAAGGGCGTCATCCTGCAGCACAACAGCATCTACAACGGCTGGCGTTTCGAAGACGTCTGGCTGGACAAGTAAGCACGCCGCGATGGGAGCATACCTCACCCGGCGCTTCCTTCTGATGCTCCTGACGCTGTTCGGGATGTCGGTGCTGATCTTCGTCATGCTGCGCCTGGTGCCCGGCAACATCGCCGACATCCTCGTCGATGCCGCCGGGATCGCCGATCCCAAGGAGAAGGCGAAGATCATCAACGAGCTCGGGCTCGACCGGCCGATCCTGGAGCAGTACGGCCAGTGGGTCGGTGGCCTGGTGCGGGGCGACCTCGGCTTCGCCTATGTCTCCGAGCGGCCGGCCCTCGAAGAGATCGCGCCGCGCATTCCGATCAGCGCCAAGCTCGCGGGCATGGCACTGTTCTTCTCGGTGGTGATCGGCGTGCCCTTCGGCGTCATCAGCGCGGTCCGGCAGAACACGGCTCTCGACTATTTCCTGCGGGTCATCAGTCTCAGCGGCCTGTCGTTGCCGTCGTTCTGGCTCGCCCTGCTGGTCCTGATGGCGTCCGTGCATTGGTTCGGCACCATTCCCATCTACAGCAACGAGCCGCGAAGTTTCCTCCAGGAGGTGGGGCTGCTTTCGATCCCGGCCGCCGTGGTGGGCTTCCGAAGTTCGGCGCTGGTCATGCGGCTCACGCGATCGTCGATGCTCGAGGTGCTGCGCCAGGATTACATCCGCACCGCGCGCTCCAAGGGCGCGTCGCAGACCTCGGTCAACTACGACCATGCGCTCCGCAATGCGCTGCTGCCGGTGGTCACCATCATCGGCATCGAGGCGGCCTTCCTGGTCGGCGGCCTGATCGTCACCGAGACGGTGTTCAACATTCCCGGTGTCGCCCGGTTCCTGGTCGAGGCGATCCTGTGGCGCGACTATCCGATCGTGCAGAACCTGGTGATGCTCATCGCCTTCGTCGTGGTCATGGTCAATTTCCTGGTCGATATGGCCTACATGGCCCTCGACCCTCGCATCAAATACGCGGATTGAGACATGGCAATCATCAATCATGAGGCCGAACTCACCCGTGCCGGTGCCTATGTCACCGGCGGCTGGAGCACGATCGTCTTCTTCACCCGCCGCTATCCTCTGGGGGCGGTCGGCGCGCTGATCGTACTGGGCTTCATCCTGACGGCGGTTTTCGCCAGCGTAATGGCGCCGATCGACCCGACGGCGACCAACGCCCGCGCCTCGCTCGCCAAGCCCGGCGGCACCTATCTGCTGGGCGCCGACTTCATGGGCCGCGACATGTACAGCCGCATCGTCCACGGCGCGCGCATCTCGCTCGCCGTCGGCGTCGGCGCCATGAGCCTGGGCTGCATCCTCGGCGTCTCGATCGGCCTGATGAGCGGCTATCTCGGCGGCTGGTTCGATCTCGCCATGCAGCGTCTCATGGACATCATGCAGTCGCTGCCGCTGCTGGTCATGGCGATCGTCATGGCGGCCTCCCTGGGGCCGTCGTTGCGCAACACCATCATCGCCATCGCCATTCCGCTGGTGCCGAGCGTCGCCCGCGTCGTGCGCTCGAGTACCCTGTCGCTGCGCGAGCAACCCTTCGTCGAGGCCGCCCGCGCGGTGGGCATGGGTGAATTGCGCATCGCCGTCCGCCATGTCCTGCCCAACACCCTGGCGCCGCTGATCGTGCTGGCGACGGCGCAACTCGGTTCGGCGATCCTGACCGAGGCGTCGCTCTCCTTCCTCGGCCTCGGCATTCCCGAGCCGCATCCCTCGTGGGGCCGCATGCTGTCGGAGTCGGCCGCCGAGTATGTCCGTTCGGCGCCGTGGCTGGTGATTTTCCCCGGCCTCGCCATCAGCCTCACGGTCTTCGGCACCAACCTGCTGGGCGACGCGTTGCGCGACATTCTCGATCCCCGGGAACGGACATGAGGCGGCGCACGTGAGCGATCTTCTCGAGGTCGAAGGCCTCAGTACCTGGTTTTATACGCGCCAAGGCATCGTCAAGGCGGTCGACGGCGTCGATTTCACCGTCGCGTCGGGCGAGACACTGGGCATCGTAGGCGAGTCCGGCTGCGGCAAGAGCATGACGGCGCTCTCCCTGATGCGCCTGATCCCCGATCCGCCGGGCCGCATCGTCGAAGGTTCGGTGAAGCTCGCCGGCCGCGATCTGCTCAAGATCAGCGAAGAGGAGATGCGCGACGTCCGCGGCAACGAGATCTCGATGATCTTCCAGGAGCCGATGACCTCGCTCAATCCGGTCATGACCATCGGCCGGCAGATCTCCGAGGCGCTGATCCTTCATCGCGAGATGAACAGGAAGCAGGCGCTGAAGCGCGCGATCGAGATGCTGGACCTGGTCCGCATCCCCGAGCCGGCGCAGCGCTCCAAGGAATACCCGCACCAGCTCTCGGGCGGCATGCGCCAGCGCGCCATGATCGCCATGGCGCTGGCCTGCAACCCCAAGGTCCTGATCGCCGACGAACCGACGACGGCGCTCGACGTCACCATCCAGGCGCAGATCCTGGAGCTGATCGTCGAGCTGCAGCGCGAGTTCAGCGCCGCCGTGATCCTGATCACCCACGATCTCGGCGTGATCGCCGAGACCGCGCACCGGGTGATCGTGATGTACGCCGGCCGCAAGGTCGAGGAGGCCGAGGTCGGCCAGCTGTTCGCCCGGCCGCTGCATCCCTACACCTCGGGCCTGCTGGCCTCGATCCCGCGTCTCGACCTGATGCGCGGCGAGGTCGATCGCAAGACCGGCCGCCTGCAGGAGATTCCCGGCATCGTGCCGCCGCTGTTCGACCTGCCCGAGGGCTGCGCCTTCGCGCCACGCTGCAACAAGGCCGACGATCACTGCCGGCGCGAGCGGCCGGCCTATGAACAGAAACGGACAGGCCACTGGGCGGCCTGCTGGCACAGCAATGGCTAATTCCAACGTGCCCGTCCTGGCGGTCCGGGACCTAAAAAAGCATTTCCCGGTGAAAAAGGGACTGCTGCGCCGCGTCGTGGGGCAGGTCTATGCCGTCGACGGCATCAGTTTCACCATCGGCGTCGGCGAGACCCTGGGCCTGGTGGGCGAGAGTGGCTGCGGCAAGACCACGGCCGGGCGCGCCGTCCTACGCCTCACCGAGCCCACCTCCGGCACCATCGAGGTCGGCGGCACCGACATCACGCATCTGTCCAAGGGCGATCTGCGTCCCTACCGGCGGCAGATGCAGATCATCTTCCAGGACCCGTTCTCCTCGCTCAATCCGCGCATGTTCGCGGGCGACATCGTGGGCGAGCCGCTGCTGGTGCATGGCGTGTCGTCCCGCAAGGAACGGCAGGAGATGGTGGCGGCGCTGTTCGCGCGGGTGGGCTTGCGGCCGGCGCAGATGCTCAACTATCCGCACCAGTTCTCGGGCGGTCAGCGCCAGCGCATCGGCATCGCCCGCGCGCTTGCGCTGGGACCGAAGCTGATCGTCGGCGACGAGCCGGTGTCGGCGCTCGACGTCTCGATCCAGGCCCAGGTGATCAACCTCCTGCAGGACCTGCAGCGCGAGCGGCAGCTCTCCTACCTGTTCATTTCGCACAATCTCGCGGTGGTCGAGCACATCAGCCACCACATCGCCGTGATGTATCTCGGCCGCATCGTCGAATATGCCGACACGCGCTCGATCTTCACGCGCGCCCAGCACCCCTACACCGAGGCCCTGCTGTCGGCCGTGCCGGTGCCGGACCCCGCCATCAAGCGCCAGAAGCGCGTGCTGCAGGGCGACGTGCCGAGCCCGGTGAAGCCGCCGTCCGGCTGCCACTTCCACACCCGCTGCCCCTACGTCGTGCCCCGCTGCAAGATCGAATCTCCTCCGCTGCGCGAAATCGCACCAGGGCATCACGTTTCCTGCCATCTGCGCTAAAGTAGCCGCCTTCATTCTCCTCTCCCCGTTAGAGGGAGAGGAATAAGACGGTGGGAGTGCGTCATGGCCGATTGGGATTACATCGTCGTGGGCGGCGGCTCGGCGGGCTGCGTTCTGGCCAACCGGCTGAGCGAGGATTCGAGCGTCAAGGTGCTGCTGCTCGAAGCGGGTCCCCGCGACAAGTCGATGTGGATCGACATTCCGGCCGGCTTCACCAAGCTGCTGAACCACCAGAAGTTCAACTGGAACTTCGAGATGGAAGCGGAGGAGGGCATGGCCAACCGCCGTATCCCCTGTCCGCGCGGCCGTGCGCTGGGCGGCTCGAGCTCGATCAACGGCATGCTCTACGTGCGCGGCCAGCCGCTCGACTACGACACCTGGGGCCAGCTCGGCAATCGCGGCTGGTCCTACGAGCAGGTGCTGCCCTACTTCAAGAAGTCGGAGCATTTTGAGCGCGACGGCGACGACAGCCGTGGCAAGGGCGGCCCGTTGAACGTCGCCGAGATGCGCGAGACGCACGCGCTTTGCGACGCCTTCATCGATGCGGCCGAAGCCAGCGGCTATCCGAAGAACAAGGATTACAACAACGGCAACCAGGAAGGCTTCGGCTACTACCAGGTGACGATGAAGGACGGCAAGCGCTGGTCGACGGCGCGCGCCTTCCTCGACCCGGCGCGCTCCAGGCCCAACCTCAAGATCGAAACCGACGCGCTGGTCGACAAGGTGATCCTCGAGGGCAAGCGCTGCGTCGGCGTCGCCTATAGCGTCGGCGGCCAGAAGCGCGAGGCGCGGGTCAACCGCGAGGTCATCGTGTCGTGCGGCTCGGTGCAGTCGCCGGGCGTGCTCGAACATTCCGGCATCGGTCAGCCCGAGTTGCTCGCCAGGTACGGCATCGAGGTGAAGCACGAGCTGAAGGGCGTCGGCGAGAACTACGGCGACCACTTTGCGCCGCGCATGAACTGGCGCGTCAAGGACATGAAGACGCTGAACGAGCAGACGCGCGGCCTCAACCTGGTGAAGGAAGTCCTGAAATACTACGCCACCGGCAAGGGCGCGCTCAGCCTCACCGCCGGCGTCGTCTATGGCTTCGTGCGCACGCGGCCAGGCCTGGAATCGCCCGACATGCAGTTCCACATGGCGCACGCCAGCTACGATTCGGCGCAGAAGCGCATGCTGGAGAAGGATCCCGGCATGACGGTGGTGATCGGCCAGTGCCGGCCCGACTCCCGCGGCTCGATCCACATCAAGTCGTCGACGCCGGGCGCCGAGCCCGCGATCCGGCCGAATTTCCTGTCGGCCCAGACCGACCGCGACGCCACGGTGGCGGGCATGCAGATCGCCCGCAAGATCATGCAGAACCCCAAGATCGCCCGGTATGTCGCCTTCGAGAACAATCCCGGCGACAAGGTCCAGAGCTACGACGAATGGCTCGACTTCGCCCGCCGCACCGGCCAGACGACCTACCACGTCATCGGCACCTGCAAGATGGGCAGCGACCCGATGGCCGTGGTCGACGACCGGCTGCGGGTCCACGGTATCGCCGGCCTGCGCGTGATCGACGCCTCGATCATGCCGACCGTGACCTCGGGCAACACCAATGCCCCCACCATCATGATCGCCGAAAAGGGTTCGGACATGATCAAGGAAGATGCCAAGATGGGGCTGAAGGCTGCCGCCTGAGGTGCCGCCTGAGACGCCGGGGGAGGATACGATGAAGCTCTATGGATCCAGTATCGCCGTCGTGGCGACGTTTCTTGCCGTGGCCGCCTGCATGCCGCCGCCGCCCGTCACCGAAAGCAAGGAAAACCTGCTGTCGGCCGCCGGCTTCAAGACGATCACGCTGAACACGCCCGCCAAGCAGGCGGCGTTCAAGTCGCTGCCGGCGCACGAACTCTCGCGCAAGAACTACAAGGGCAAGACCGCCTGGGTATATCCCGACCGCGACATGTGCGGCTGCCTCTATATCGGCAGCCAGAACGCCTATAATCGCTATATCAAGACGGCGACGGCCAAGATGATGTCCGACGCGATCAAGGCCAACTACAGCGACGATCCGTACAGCCCGACGGCGTCCATCAACGCCATGGACTATGACTGGGCCAACGATCCGGAAGCCTACGGCATGTACAGCGACTGGTAGTCGAAACTTGATTCGAAGCACAACCATCATCTGATGCTGCTACATTGGCGGCCAGAACCATCGAGCCTTTGCCTCGCACTCAAACCCTGCCAGCGACATTGACAGGATGTTAACCGCAGAGTTCACAGGGCCATTGGAAAGGCACGGTCGACAGGATACGCTTCGCATGCATGTACAGCGTCGCCGTTGTCGAGGATGAAGACTTGGCTCGCAAGGCCATTGCGCTGTCCTTGCGGGAGGCTGGTTATACTGTTCACGAAGCAAGCGATGTCCTCGTATGCCGGGCATTATTGCGCCAGACGAGCCTTGACCTGATCGTGCTCGATCTTGGACTACCCGGCATGGACGGGTTGAGTTTCGCTCGGGAGCTTCGTCGCGAGTCAGACATAGGCCTGATCATCGTCACGCGGCGGTCGGACCCCGAAGGGCGGGTTGCCGCCTTGGATCTCGGAGCGGATGATTACCTGGTCAAGCCGGTTCACTATGGTGAGCTGGCGGCGCGCATCCGCAGCGTCATGCGCCGCTCGGGCCGAGAGCGCGGGCGGCGCAAGATCCTGGGACGGTGGATCGTCGATCTCGAAGCTCGCACGGTCAGCAAGGGAGCCGAGAGTGCTGGCCTGACGCGCGGCGAGTTCGATATCCTGGCCAGGCTGATACAGGCTCAAGCGAAGATCGTCTCCCGCCAGGAGCTGCTGTCGGTGATTAGCCGTTCGCCCCAGGAGGCCGACCTGCGATCTGTCGATGTGTTGGTGAGCAGGTTACGTCGCAAGCTCAATCAACTGGACGGCGATAGCCTGATCGCGACGGCCCCCGGATTCGGTTATCGCCTCGTTGCCGCGCCCGAGAGGTCATGAAGGCCTTCTCGGGCCGGTTGCAGGAAAGGCACCTTATTCGTACGGTGCTTGAGCGTCGCGCACCGGCACTGTTGATCGTGCGAGGGCCCTCCGGCGTGGGCAAGACGGCGCTGATCGACCAGGTGCTGCATGACCTGATGCCTGCGGCGCCGATTGTTGGACGCGCCAAATATGCCGACCAGGCGTCGAGCGCGGGACTACGGCCAGTCGTCGACGCGCTTTCGCAGGCGGTCGACGCGGCACTTGGCCGGCTCTATGACCCGGCTTCGGGGGCGGCCTCGCTACGCGATCTGGTCGGCATCCAATACGGCACGCTTCTGGCCGCGGGTTTCGCCGCCGCCGGGCTGGAGGGAGGATCTTCACAGCCTGTCACGGCTCCACTGCTGAGCCACGAAGGCACGGTACGGCTGGTCGACGCCCTGGTGCGGGTGGTGCAGTGGCTCGAGGGATTCGCCTTGCCGGTCGTGCTCTTCATCGACGACTGGCATCGCGCGCCGAACGAGGCGGTGGGTTTTGTTTATGCTTGCAGCCAGCGCGGCGAGGCAAGTCAGCTCAAGCTCATCCTCGCCATCCGCAGCGAAGGCTCGATGATCTATCCGGCAACGGCATCCTTCGTGGAGCTCGAGCCACTCGGCACTCCCCAGCAGCTCGACCTGCTCACCGGACTGCTGGAGGAGCCGGCCCGAGCCCGCGCGGTCATGCACTGGCTTGGCGAGAATTCGAGCGGCTTGCCGTTCGACCTTTGCCAGATCGCGCTCGCCCTCGACCGCGAGCAGGCCTTTGTCGGCATCGGTGCCTCGCTGCGCGTCGACCCGGCACGGGTCATCGCCATCGACAATCGCAACATCGACAATATCATCATCCAGCGCGCGCGAACCCTGTTGCCGGAGGTGCTGCGCCTCGGCATCGCCGCTGCATTGTGGGGCGATCGCGCGCCTCTCGACCTGCTCGGCAGATGCCTTGCCCAGTCACCGGCCACCACCAGCGACGCGGCGGAAGCCCTGCAGACGAACAGCCTGGCGCGCATCGAGGGTGCCGAGATCGCCTTCCCGCATGACCGGGTGAGGACGAGCCTCCTCCAGGTGCTGGATGACACCGAACGGCGAGCGCTCGCCCATGCGATGTCCAATGTCCTGCTGGGCGACGGTTCGAGCACCCATCGCCAAACGGCATTGAGGCTGAAGCTCGTCGGCGGCCTGGACGAGGTGGGCGATGGGGGGCTGTCGGCCCTGTTCGCCGCCGAAGCCGCCTCGGCGCGGCTCGCCGCCCAGTTCGACCTCGCGGCGGATTTTGGCGAAGCGGCCTGGTCGATTCATCAAGGCCTCGCCAGCCCGGACGCCGGCTCCCGGCTCGCGGTGATGCGCGAAGCCTGCTTCGCCGCGGCGCATCGCCGGCAACCCGAGAAGACACGCGAGCGCTGCCTTCAGATGATCGAGGCAGCGGCGGACGGTCCGGATCTCGCCGACGCCTATGAGCGAAGCGTCGGCGCCATGCGATTGGCCGGCACCGAATCCGACGCCTGGAACTTGTGCCGCGAAGGGCTGGCGCGCTTCGGCATTCGCCTGCCCGCCCGCATCAGCGGCTTGCGTCTGCTGCTTGCGGTGATCGTGTGGAGACTGGTTGGACGCAAACCACGACGACTGATCCGCCACGATGCGCGGACGGAACAGGCCGTGACCTCCTTCGCCAATGTCGCCGGCTACGTGGTTTGGCTGCATAGTCCGCGCCATGCCGTCTACCTTGCGATCCGCATGGTTACGCGCGCGCGACTGAGGGGATACGACTCGGCCCTCTGGCTCGCCACCGACACCCTGATCAATGCTGTCCGGAGGGACTATCGTGCGGCGGCCGAGTCCGGCGACAGGGCCATGGCCGGCGTCGCGCATCTCCGGACAGGACGCGGCATGACGGTCCACCGAGCGCTGATTTTCGGCAAAACGTGGCGCGACCCGCAGGCGTCGGTCATCGAAAGCGCCAGCCAGATCTACGACTTCTGCATCGCCGAAGGCGATCTCGTCGGCGCGGCCAACGGGGCGTTCAACGAAACCATGTGGACCTGGCGAAGTGCTGCGACCCTCGAGGAGGTCGCGGCAAAGCTCGGGGACACCGGCGGCAAGGCCGCGCGCCTGGGCGACGCGAGGGTCCGTGCCGAGGTCGAGTTGCTGGCCGAGCTGGTGCGGCGCCTGCGCCTGCCCGAGCCGATGTCGTCCCATCTGCCCGACGAGTCCATCCACGCAAATCGTGACATACCGTCGCTGGAGGCCGTCGAGTATTTCAGCCTGGTCGGAAACTGGACGGCCATCCTGCACATCGTCGATGCATTCCGCAGCAAGCGGCCCATAGCCGATTTCCATCCCAGGAGCGTTATCTGGCGCTTCTACAAGAATCTCGCGCGACTGAAAGCCGGTTTGGCGCCCGACCGGTCGGACCTCAAGCTCATCGAGCGCGCCGCCCGCGAGAACCCGACGGATCAGCTTGGCAAGTTTCTGCTGCTGAAAGCAGAGCACGGCCATCGCCAGGGCAAGCAGGACGGCCTGCGCACCTATACTCTGGCAATCGAAGCGATGCAGAAGGGCTCCTCGCGCCTGGAGTTGGGGCTGGCGGCAGAATGTGCCGCCGCGGCCGCGCTCGATCAGGGCGATCACCAGGCTCATGAACGGTTCGGCGAGGCTGCGGCGGCGACTTGGTCGGCATGGGGCGCTTTCGGCAAGCTTGCCATGTACCCGGCCGCACAGCTCGCACCTCCCTTCCAGGCGCGGCTCGCCGAGGCCGAAGCGCAGACTGCGATGGCACGGCGCGGAGAGCGCGCGAAGTCGCTTTTCCTCGCCGAGGTCGGGCACGAGCTTCGCACGCCACTGCAGGCGATGCAGGGGCTGCTCGACCTGGCCGCCGAGCGGCCGGCGGAGATCAACCTTGGCGAGATCCGCGAGGTCTTTGGCAGCTTGAAGTCCGTCGTCGACGATCTCACCGAGCTGGGAGCGCTCGGGGCGGAAGCGCCCCTGAACCTGCGCCGGACCGACCTCTCGGCCCTGATCGGTTCAGAGCTGGCGCTCGTGCAGGAGACTGCCCGGCAAAAGGGCCTCGCCCTTTCTTCCGATCTCCTCGCCTTGCGCAGTCTTGGCTTCGACGTCGATCCAGGCAGGATACGCCAGGTGGTGCGCAATCTCCTGTCGAATGCCATCAAGTACACTGCGCACGGCAACGTTGTTCTGAGGGCGAGCGTCAACGAAGGCCCTGATGGCAAGGCCTGGATTGCGCTCGTGGTCGAGGACACCGGACCCGGCATTCCCGAGGAGCGGCTGTCTCATCTTTTCGAGCCGTTCGACCGTGCTGGCCGCCGGGATGCAAAAGGGCTGGGCCTCGGGCTCTTGCTGTCGCGCCGAATCGCCGAACGCATGGGCGGATCCCTGACGGCCGAAAATCGCCTGGCAGGAGGGGCGCGCTTCGTATTCTCGTGCGCCGCCGCGAAGGGCGAATCTCCTGACTTGCTGCAAATCGAACCGCGGACCGCCTCGCGCTCACTCTCGATCCTGATCGTCGAGGATGCGGCCCTCGTTCGCCGGCTCGTAGCGCGGCTTCTCGCCATCCACGGCCACGACGTGACGGAGGCGGAGACTCTTGCGCAAGGTCTCGAGAGGGCGCGGCGGCAGAAATTCGACCTGTTGCTGCTCGACCTTCATCTTTCCGATGGCGATGGACTCTCGCTTCTCGATCAATGGCCGATCGAGCATGCGCGGCCGCGCGTCATCGTGCTGACGGCCGCGGCCACACGCGAGGCCGAAGATCGCGTGAAGCAGACGGGAAGTATGCTGCTGCGAAAGCCGATCTCCGCGGCTGAACTCCGGGCTGCCATCGCTCGGGCTTGCGGCGGAGCAGAGGTTGCGATGCTGCCCAATGGCTTCGATGCCGAGATGGCCGCACTCGTTCAGGAAGCGCGCGAGGAGGTTGCCCGGCGAACGGTCGACCTGGTGATTCTGCTGGAGTCGGATGAACCGCGCCCCAAAATCCAGCAGCACGCCCACAAACTGGCGGGATTGGCGGCCCAGTTCGATGCGGTGCGCATCGCCGAAGCAGCCGACCGTATCGAGCAGGCCTGTGCCAATGGATTGGCGCCCGGGGATTGTCTCCCCGACCTGAAGTCCGCCCTTGCTGGAGCGATGGGCACGCGGCCGTCCTGATTCGCCCGTAGGACCAAGGCGAAGCGTCGCCCGTTCACAACTTGTCAATGGCCTTGCCGGCATAGTGATCCGGAAGCCGGGTCGCAGCGTTCGCTGTTTCGTCGGCCACGCGCTCGGGAACCGTTTCTCCGCGTCAACTGCACCGACAAGGTCGCTTTTGCGTCGCCCCACGGCGGATCGCAAGGCGGCGAGAAAGGCGACTTATGTCGTTCCCGGCCAACATCGACCTGTGGACCCTCGACGGCAGCACCGGCTTCAAGCTGAGCGGCCCCCTGACAAACAGCTACAGTGGCGACCGAGCCGGCGCTTCGGTGTCATCGGTGGGGGACATCAATGGCGACGGTTTCGACGATGTGATCGTTGGTGCCTGGACGGCCAGCGCGACGTTTGCGAACTACGCTTCCGGTATCAGCTACGTGGTGTTCGGCAAGTCGTCGGGTTTTGCCGCCAACATCGAGCTGTCAACACTGGACGGCAGCAGCGGCTTCAAGCTGAACGGCGCAGCGAATTCCGACTGGAGCGGCCGGTCAGTGTCGTCTGCCGGCGACGTCAATGGCGACGGTTTCGCCGACCTGATCATCGGAGCTCCCGGGGCCGACCCGCACGGATTCGAGTCTGGCGCAAGCTATGTGGTTTTCGGCAAAGCCTCGGGCTTTGGTGCCAACGTCGAGCTGTCGGACCTGGACGGCAGCACCGGCTTCAAACTGAGCGGCGTAGAGCTAGTCGGAGAGGTAAATCACCTAAACAGATTTAGCGGGCGTTCGGTGTCGTCGGCGGGGGATGTCAATGGCGATGGCTTCGACGACCTGATCATAGGCGTCTCCGGAGATTCCACGAACGAGACCCTGGCCGGCGCGAGCTATGTGATGTTCGGCAAGGCCTCGGGCTTTGCCGCCAACATCGACCTGTCGAGCCTGGACGGCAGCACCGGCTTCAGGCTGCTCGGGGACACGCATTTCGGCAGCTTCGGCAAGTCGGTGTCGGCGGCGGGGGACGTCAATGGCGACGGCTTCGACGACATGATCGTCGGCGCTTATGGCGAATCCCCGAACGGTGTCCTGTCGGGAGCGAGCTATGTGGTGTTCGGAAAGAGCATGGGCTTCGACGCGACCGTCGCGCTGTCCAGCCTGGACGGCACCACTGGCTTCAAGCTGAGCGGCTCGGCGTTCAACAACCAAAGTGGCGGCTCGGTGTCGGCGGGAGACGTCAATGGCGACGGCTTCGCCGACCTGATCGTGGGAGCCCTGGGCGTCGCCGCCGCCGACACCGAGCCGGCCTTTGGTGCGACCTATGTGGTGTTCGGCAAGGCGTCGGGTTTTGCCGCCAACATCGACCTGTCGAGCCTGGACGGCAGCACGGGCTTCAGGCTGCACGGCGAATTCTTGGGCGGCAATACCGGCATTTCGGCGGCGTCGGCGGGGGACGTCAATGGCGACGGCTTCGACGACCTGATTGTTGGAGGAGATTGGGCCGGGCCGGCCGACATCCACAGCAACCTTTCCGGCGCGAGCTACGTTGTGTTCGGCAAGGCGTCGGGCTTCGATGCCACCATCTTTCTGTCCAGTCTGGATGGCAGCACCGGCTTCAAGTTGAACCGCGGGGAGCACGCGGACCATCTCGGCTATTCGGTGTCGTCGGCGGGCGACGTCAATGGTGACGGCTTCGACGACCTGATCATGGGGGCCCCGGGAGCCTCTCCGAACGGCAACAGTTCCGGTGCGAGCTACGTGGTGTTCGGCGGCGCTTTCGGGGCCACTGTCACGACGACTGGCACGTCGGCGGCCGAGATGCTGATCGGCGGAACGGGTGTCGACACGCTGACCGGCGGCGGCGGGCTCGACGCGTTCCACGGCGGTGCGGGCGACGATCGCTTGGTTGCGGGCGACCTCGCCTTCCGTCTGGTCGACGGCGGCACCGGCACCGACACCCTGGCACTGGCGGGCAGCGGCCTGTCGCTCGATATCACGAATGTCCTGGCGGCGGCGAAGCTCGACGGCATCGAGCGCATCGATCTGACGGGGAGCGGCAACAACACGCTGGCGGTGAACGCGCTCGCGGTGCTGGGCGGGATCGGCGCGGTGACGGGCGGCCGGCACGTGTTGGCGGTCGAGGGCAATGCCGGCGACACGGTGGCGTTCGACACGGGCCTCTGGAGCAGCACGGGCTCGTTCACGGACAGCAACGGCACCTTCGACCGCTACGTGCTGGGCAGTGCCGAAGTCGACGTCGAGCAGGGCGTCACCGTCAGCATTCCGGACGCCGCGCCGGTGGCCGGTTCGGTGTCGGTCTCCGATGTGACGGTGACCGAAGGTGACAGCGGCACCCAGTTGGCGACGTTCACGGTCACGCGGACCGGCGGCACGGCGGCGTTCAGCGTCAACTATGCGACCTCGGACGGCACTGCGACTGTTGCCGACAACGATTACGTTGCAACCTCGAGCACGCTGCAGTTCGGCGAGGGTGTCAACAGCCAGACGATCTCCGTGGTGATCAACGGCGACACCAAGGTCGAGTCCACGGAGACCTTCCAGGTCAGCCTGTCGGCTCCAAGCAGCGGAGTAATCCTCGCCGACGGCACCGGTGTCGGCACCCTTCAGAACGACGATGCGGCGCCCGTGACGACGGTCTCCAGCGGTCAGACACTTTCCATTTTCGACGGTCAGACGGGCAGTGGTGTCGTCGTGCTGAATGGCGGCACGCAGTACGTTTATTCGGGCGGTGTCGCGAACGACACGACGATCTCCGCCGGCGGTCATGAGTACGTGTTCTCGGGCGGGCAGGACAGCGGCGCCCAGATCGCCGGCGAGCGGCAGGTCTGGGGCGGCGGGACGGCCAGCGGCGCTGAGATCGTCAACGGCGGCGTGGAGTACGTCTATGGATCGGCGAGCGGTGCCACGATCTCGGGCGGCGGCACGCAGTATCTCGACTTGGGCGGGATGGCGTTCGGCACGACCATCGAGGATGACGGCTCGCAGTTCATTTTCGGGAATGCTTCGGCCGTGGCCACGACCGTTTCCAGCGGCGGCAACCAGATCGTCTATTCCGGTGGCCTGACGATCGGCACGACCTTGCAGACGGAAGCGTGGGAGAGCGTGTGGGGTGGCGGAACGGCCGCCGGTACCACCGTGTTCGGCGGCTACCTCAGCGTCTATTCCGGCGGCGTGAGTTCGAACGCGAACATCCTGAGCGCAGGCTGGGCGTTCGCCTGGGGCGGCGGCACGGCCAGCGACACGGTTGTGGGGAGCGGTGGATATCTCGATGTCTATTCCGGCGGCGCAACAGTCGGGGCTTCCATCCTCAATGGCGCCTGGGAATTCACTTGGGGCAGCGGGACGACGGCGACCGGCACCGTGGTGTCGAGCGGCGGCTACGAGTACGTCTACTCAGGCGGTACGTCGATCAACACGACGGTAAAGAACGGCGGCTGGCAGTTCGTGTGGGACGCAGGCACGACGGCGACGGGCACGGTGGTGTCGAGCGGCGGATACCTCGATGTCTATTCGGGCGGGGCGGCCACCGGGACGGTGGTGCGCGATGGCGGCTGGGAACTGGCCTGGACGGGCGGCAGCGTCAGCGGCGCCACAGTACTGAGCGGCGGCATCGAGTTCGTGTGGAGTGGAGGCTCGGCGGCCAATACCGTCGTGTCGAGCGGCGGCGTCCTGGACGCCTACGGCAGCACGATGGGAACGACGGTCAACAACGGCGGGCTGGAGTTCGTGTTCTCCGGCGGCGTGGCCAGCGGCACGACCGTCAACTCGGGCGGCAACCTCGATGTCTTCGCCAGTGGCGTCGCCCGTGGCGCCACGATCAACAGCGGCGGCTGGAGCTATGTCTGGTCGGGCGGGCTCGACAGCGCCGGCACGGTCGGCTCGGGCGGCTACGAGGACATCCTGGCGGGCGGCTCGGCGCTCGGCATGACGGTGTCGAACGGCGGCAACCAGTACGTCTACGGCAGTGCCGGCGGCACGATCGTGAACAACGGCTTCCAGCACGTGTTCGCGGGCGGACTTGCCAGCAGCACGGAGGTGAGCAACGGCGGCTGGGGTTATGTCTGGGCGGGCGGCGTCGCCAGCAACACGACGGTAAGGGCAGGTGGCTTGGGCCTGGTGTTCGCGGGCGGAACCATCAGCGGCGCGACGCTGAGCGGCGGGTTCCTCGAGATCCAGAGCGGCGGCACGGCGGGCAGCAGCACTATCAGCTTCAGCAGTGCTGGTGGCACGCTGGAGCTCGATGATTCGCAGCACTTCGCGGGCCGTATCGCGGGCTTCGGCGCGGGGGGCGCCATGGACCTCACCGACATCGCCTTCGGGGCGCAAACGACGCTGGGCTACACGGCGGGGCCGGGCAACACCAGCGGCACGCTGACGCTCAGCGACGGCACGCACATCGCGGCGATTCAGCTTTTCGGACAGTACCTGGCAGCCAACTTCGCCAAGGCGAGCGACAGCCAGGGCGGCACCCTCATTACCTATCCATCGAGCACCCCTGCCGAGCAGCAATCGTTGCTCACGCAACCGCAGCCTGGGTGAGGGATTTGCGTTTCCGTCCTGCCAGCTATGCGAAGCCAGAGTTGCAGGTTCGACAGGATTATGATAGGAAATTTGCTATCTTGGCGGGAGTGCGATTCCGCTGCCCCCGATCCCGTCAGTCCATCCATCCGTGAGCCTGTCTGGCCTGCCCCGAGTCGTCGCCGGGAGCGCACCGTCACGACACCGGAGCGGCACAGCCCCGCGATTCGGAGCTGTCCCCGAAGGACGCCGGCGTTGTGCCCGGGGTTCTCGGCAAGCCGTTGAGGCGGCGGGCGAATCGGCGCCGGGCGGCACACGCTGCGGCACGGCTGGCGCTGGTTTGCGGCACATTCCGTGTGCCGCTGTTGTTGGCTTCCCCTAGCCCTGCGTCGCGGGCTCGCCGAGCGACAGCATCAGCCGATTGGCCCAGTTGAAGAACGAGGCGGCGCCGATCAGGTCGGCGATGGCCGCATTGTCGAGGCCGACGGCGCGCAGGCGCTCGATGTGCGGCGGTCCGAAGGTGATCGGCAGCGCCGTCAGCGCCACCGAGGCAGCCACGATGGCGTCCCAGCGCTCGTCGAGCTTGGCGCCGACACCCTCGTCGAGCAGGCGCTGGACGTCGTCGACGCGCTTGGAATAGGTGGCGGCGAAGCGGGCATGGACCGAGGCGCAGTAGATGCAGCCGTTCAGCCGCGAGGTCGCGGCGGCGGCCAGTTCGCGCTCCGCCCGCGGCAGGCCGGCTTCGGGATTGTAGAAGATGTCCTTGTCTGTCCGGGTGCGGGCTTCCAGCACGTCGGGGTCGCGCGCCAGCAGCCTGAAGTAGGGTGATTTTACGCGCGAGGCGTCGACCAGGCTGGTGAGATGCCGCTCGGTCATGTCCTGCTCGGCCATTGGCTCGATCCAGGGCAGCCAGTCGAGCATGTCGCGGGTGAAGACCACCGGCTCGGTGTGCGGCGGCGGGGTGAGCGTCTTCTCGGTCGGCGTCTTCTCGGTCATAGGGTGCTCGCAAGCGTGCCGAGGCCGGAAACGACCCGGATCTGGTAGGACAGGAAGGCGACGAGCTGGGAGATCGTGACGATGTCGGTCGTCGACCAGCCCGCGTCGAGCAGCGCCTGCAGCGCCGGTGCCGCCGCGTCGCGCGGATGGAACACCAGCATGTGCGTATGCTCGAACGCCGCCGGCAGCCGCGCGCCCAGCGCCTTGGCGCCGGCGTCGCTCACCTTCCAGGTGGGACCGGGCGCATCCTCGGCGCTGAGCGGCCCCTTGGGGAAGCGGCCGTAGGGGCCCTCGGTTTTGGCCGCCGCCACTTCCGCGGCGACCGCGGCGCTGAGGCCCGCCGGCAGCTTGGCGGCATAGAAGGCGTCGGTCCTGGGCTCGCCATGCAGGCCCGCGACGAAGGCCGCAATGGCGTGGCGTTCGTCGGCGGTGACTTGGCCGGGATCGCGCGGCTCGAACAGGGACGTAAAACTCGCCTGGGCGTGCTTGCGCGCTTCGCTGCGGTTGGCGCGGATCGCGTCGAGCTTCGAGCCCGGCGCGATGCCGACCAGCGTATCGATCACATCGGTCATGCGACTTGTCTTGCTCCTGCCTTCACTTCAGGCGTCCAGCCCAGCGCCGGCGCCACCTTTTCAGCAAACAGTTCGATCGAGCGCAGGATATAGGGATGCGGCGGATCGATCGAGTGGACCTGCATGGTGAGATCGGTCGCGCGCTGCAGGGTGGCGTCGGCCTGCAGCGAGGCCACGACCTCGTCGGGCGTGCCGATATGCACGTCCATGGCGGCGATCAGGTCGCCGACCAGGTTGCCGGACGAGAGGTTGCCCGTGGCCGCCAGCCGGTGCCGCATGCGCGACAGGCCGGCTTCCGCCAGCTTCATCGCCTCCTTGTGATCGTCGGCCACGAACACCGTGCGCGACGCCAGGATGCGGGGCTCGCGCCCCTTCGGCAGGGCCTCGAAATAGGCATCCAGCATCGGGTTCTGGATGTCGGCCAGCGACGCCTTGGGCGCATCGGACGAACGCGGCTGGGTGCGCGACAGCATCAGCCCGTCGCCGGCCGCCCCGGCGCGGCGGGCGCCGGGCACGGTGAAGGTCGCCTGCCAGATGCGGTCGACCAGGGTGGGGCTCGACGGATAGAGCCTGTCGCCGCCGGGCAGCGTACCGCCGGACCATGCTGTCTTCAGCATGTCGAGATGGCGGTCGAACAGGCCGTGGCGATCGTTGCTGTCGAGGCCAAAGGCCGTGAAGGCGGTGAGATTGCCGCCCGGACCGACGCCCACTTCGAGGCGGCCGCCGCTCAGCAGGTCGGTGACGACGGCGTCCTCGGCAACCCGGATCGGCAGTTCCAGCGGCAGCGTGACGATGCCCGTGCCGAGGCGAATGCGCGAGGTGTGGGCCGCGGCATGGGCCAGGAACACGAACGGCGCGGGCAGGCCACCTTCGCCCTCGTGGAAATGATGCTGGGCGATCCAGGCCGAATCGAAGCCGCTCTTCTCGGCCTGTGCGATCTGCTCCGTGGCGAGGCGATAGCGCTCGGCAGCACTCGCCTGGTCGAGCAGGCGCGTGAAGAAGCCGAGACGCTTGATCGACGATATGGTCGTCATGGGATCAACCTCACACCGAAGTCGGGGACAAAGCAAGCATCGGCGCCTTCCTGCCCGGAATGGCGTCGATCAGTTCACGCGTGTAGTCGCTGTCCGGCCGTGCAAACACCGTATCGACCGGCCCGCCGTCGACCTGCCGGCCCTTGTACATGACCGACACAGTGTCGGAGATCTGCTGCACCACGGCGAGGTCGTGCGAGACGAAGAGGTAGGTGAGGCCCAATGCCTTCTGCAGCTCGTCGAGCAGGGCCAGGATCTGCGCCTGGACCGTGACGTCGAGCGCCGACACCGCCTCGTCCAGTACCAGGACACGCGGGTCGAGGACGAGCGCGCGGGCGATGGCGACCCGCTGTCGCTGCCCGCCGGAGAGGGCGCGCGGATGCCGGCCGAGGAAGCTCTCGGGCAGGCCGACCCGGTGCAGCATGTCAGCCACTTTCTTCGCCCGTTCGGCCTTGGCCGGGGGCGCAAAATTGAGCAGCGGTTCCTCGACGATCTGGGAAATCGTCTGGCGCGGATCGAGCGAGCCGAACGGGTTCTGATAGACGAGCTGGATGTTGCGGCGGAACTGGCGCAGCGCCTCGCCCTTGAGGGTGGTCATGTCCTCGCCGTCGATCAGGATCCGCCCGGCGGTGGGCTTCAGGAAGCCCACGACGCCGCGCACCGTCGTGGTCTTGCCCGACCCGGATTCGCCCACGATGGCGTGCGTGGTGCCGCGACGGACCTTGAACGAGACGTCGTCCAGCGCGCGGAAAGTCTTGGCGGCGCCGCCGACCGGGAAATCGTGGGTCAGACCCTCGACGACGATGGCAAAATCCTCGCCACTGCGGGGTGCAGGCCGCGCCGGACGTGCCTTGCCGAGCGACGGCGCATCGGACAGCAGCCGGCGGGTGTAGGCGCTCTGTGGCGAGGCCAGCACGTCGCGCACGGTGCCCTGCTCCTGGATCCGTCCGCCCTGCAGCACGACCAGCCGGCTGGCACGGTCGGCGGCGACACCGAGATCGTGCGTCACCAGCAGCACCGCCGTGCCGTTCTCGCGCCTGAGTTCGTCGATCAGGTCGAGGATCACGCGCTGCACGGTGACGTCGAGCGCGCTGGTCGGCTCGTCGGCCACGATGAGGTCCGGCTTGAGCGCGACGGCGATGGCGATCAGCACGCGCTGCTTCATGCCGCCCGAGAGTTCGTGCGGGTATTGATCGGCGCGCATCTCTGCCGGTACCAGGCCGACCCGTGTCAGGAGATCGAGCGTCCGCGCCCGGATCGCCCGGCGATCGCCGCGGCCGTGGATTTGTAGAACTTCGGCGACCTGCGCTCCGATCGTTCGGACGGGATTGAGTGAGCTGCCGGGGTCCTGCGGGATCAGGCTCACGACCGCGCCGCGGATGGTGTCGAGCCGTTTCTGCGGCCAGTGCGCGATGTCGATGCCGTTCAGCCGGATCGCGCCCTGCTCGATACGTCCATTGCCAGCCAGCAAGCCCAGGACAGCCTGGGCCGTCGTCGTCTTGCCCGAGCCCGATTCGCCCACCAGCGCCACGACCTCGCCGCGGTCGATGTGGAACGACACGCCATGGACGACGCGCTGCTGGTGGTCGCCCACCTTGTAGGAGATGGCGAGGTCGTCGATCGCGAGAAGGGGAGCGGTCATGGCCCGGTCAGTCATGGCGCGGTCTTTCCGATCGCCTTGCTGATGCGATCGGCGGCCAGCACCACCAGCACGACCACGAACCCCGGGGCGGCCGTCAGCCACCACGCTCGCGAGAGGTAGTTGCGGCCCTCGGCGATCAGCAGGCCCCATTCGGGCGTCGGCGGTGGCGCGCCGTAGCCCAGGAAGCCCAGGGTCGAGATGGCGAGGATGGCGGAGCCGAACTGCAGGGCGGCCAGCGCGATCACCGAGGTCAGGGAATTGGGCAGGATGTGCCGCCACAGCACGGCCCAGAAGGTGCCGCCGCTGCCGAACGCCGCTTCGACATAGTCGCTGCGGCGCACGCGGATCACCTCCGATCGAGCAAGGCGGGCGAAGCGCGCCACCGAGACGGCGCCGACGGCGACGGCGACCTCGACGGTGCCGAACCCCAGCAGGACGATGATGCTGAGCGACAGCAGCAGCGAGGGCACGGCCAGCATGGAATCGACCAGCCGCATGATGGTGGCATCGGTCCAGCCACCGCGGGCACCGGCGATCAGGCCCAGCAGGGTTCCCGACAGCAGGCCGACCGTGACCGCCACGAAAGCGCCGGAGAGCGAATGCACGGCGCCATAGACGATGCGCGCATAGAGGTCGCGTCCGAGGCCGTCGGTGCCCAGCACATGCTCCAGGCTGGGCGGCCGCAACTGTTCACCGGGAACGCCCACGGTACCGCTGTAGGAGGTGAAGAATCCCGGAGCGACGGCCCACAGGAGCACGATGAAGACGACCAGCCATGCCAGCGCCAAGGTCACGGGCACGCGCCGCAGTCGCGCGATCCATCCGGGTTGCGCGCCCTCGATGGCGGTAATTCCGGCCGCACTGCTTTCGCCATGCGTCTCGCTGGTCATGTGGCCATGCCGATCTTGCTGCCGAGGCGCGGGTCGAGCACGGGATAGAGCAGGTCGACGACCAGGTTGATGCTCACGAAGGCGAGTGCCGAGATCACGACGATGGCCTGCAGCACCGCGGTATCGTGGTTGCCGACGGCCTGATTGGTGAGGCCGCCCAGCCCGTTCAGGCCATAGACGGCTTCGGTGACGACGGCACCTGCCAGCAACTCGCCGAACAGGACGCCGGCGATGGTGAGCGTCGGCAGCACGGCGTTGCGCGCCACGTGCCGCCACAGCACCCAGGTGTGCGACGCGCCTTTTGCTTTTGCGACCGCGACGAAGGGCTGGGCCAGCACCTCGTCGATGTTGCGCATCAGGATCTGCGACAGTGGCGCGGAGATCGGGATCGCCAGCGTCAGCACCGGCAATATCAGTCGCTCGACCGGGCCGGGGCTGATCACCGACACGAGCCCGAGCTGGAAGGAGAAGACCTGGATCAGCATGATGCCGAGCCAGAAGACCGGAACGGAGATGAACAACGACGGCATCGACTGGATGGCGGTTCGCAGCCAGGACATGCCGACGACATTCGACAGGGCGGCGATGGCGATCGTCAGGATGATCGCCGTCAGGAAGCCCAGCGACGCAAGCTGGAGCGTGGGCGGCAGATTGACCTGCAATTGTTGGCTCACGGGCACGCCGGCCTGAATCGAATAGCCGAAGTTGCCGGTGAGGAAGTTGGCCAAGGTACGGAAATAGCGTTCCCAGATCGGCAGATCCGCTCCATAGGCGGCACGAATCTCGGCGATCTGATCGGCGCTGAGAGCCATGTCGGGGCTCATGAACTTGATCATGATCGCATCCCCCGGCAGGGCCTGCAGCAGCAGGAAGGCCGCGGTGAAGGTGACCATGAGGACGAGCACCGCCTGTCCGACACGGCCGAGCAGGTAGCGGATCATGTCACTTCGGCGCCAGCCAGACCGCATAGAAAGCCGGCCGGCCGACCGCCTCGAACGCGAAGTCCTTGACCTTCGGTGAGGCCGCGAAAGCCTGGGGCTCCTCGAAGATCGGGATCGCGTAGCCCTGGTCGATGACGTAGGCCTGCACCTCGCCCACCAGGGCCATGCGCTTGGCCGGATCGGTCTCGGCGGCGATCGCCTCGAGCAGTGCATTCAACTTGTCGTCGACGAAGGTCTGCACCTTGTTGCTGATGCCGCCCTTCTGCATCAGCACGTTGCGCGTCGTCGGATAATACTGGCTGCGGATCACGTCGGGGTCGGCGCGGCCGACCATCGCGGGGGCCACCGGCGTCTTCAGCGGGTCGAGGTTGTCGGCGACTCGGCTGCCGGCATCGCCGGCCAGCACGTTCAGCTTCACGCCCACCTTGGCCCATTGCTGGGCGACCAGCTGCAGGGTCTCCTTGTTCTGCGGCTGGGGCAGCGATTCATAGGCCGTCAGCACGAGTTCCTTGCCGTCCTTCTGGCGAATGCCCTTGGGCCCGAGCGTCCAGCCGGCCTCGTCGAGAAGCTTGGCCGCCAGCACCGGGTCGTAGGTAAGCTTCGCCGACTGATCGACGTAGCCCTGCGCGGTCGATGCGATGATCGACTTGGCCTGCGGATAGTTGGCCGAGAACAGGGTCGCAACGATTTCCTTGGCATTGACGGCATGCAGCAGCGCCCGGCGCACCCGGATATCGGAGACCAGCGGATTGTCGGGACGGAACACCACACTGTTGTTGATGCCGCGCGTGGACGGCGCGTAGATCACGAAGCCCTTCGACTGGACCTGCTTCTCGTCGTAGGCCTGCACCTGGCGGATGATCTGGGCTTGTCCCGCCAGCAATGCGCCGATACGCACACTGTCTTCGGGCGTCACGACGTACTTGATGCCGTCGAGGTTGGCACGCCCCTGATGGGCGAGCTTGGCCGGGCCCCAAGCGTAATCCTTGCGAGCCTCCATCACAAGTTCGCGGCCGAGCACCTCGCTTTTCACCACGAAGGGACCAGAGCCGATGATCTTGGTGGCGTCACCCAGGGCATCGAACGGCAACGCCAGCGTCTTCAAGGATACCAGGCCAGAGCCGATCACCGACGTACCCTGCAGGAAGCCGACCGACGGCTTGGTGAAGAAGAACTTCACCGTCAGCGGATCGACGACCTCGCTGCCCTTGTAGTTGGTGATCACTTCCGAGACCGGGTGCTTCAGCGTCTTGTCGCCCAGGCCGTAGACGTCGAAGTTCTTCGCTACGGCCGCGGCATCGACAGGCGTGCCGTCGGAGAAGGTGACGCCGGGGCGCAGCTTGAAGGTGTATTCGGTGGCGTCGGCGTTGACCTTCCAGCTTTCGGCGATCCACGGCTCGATCTCGAGCGTCTTCGGATTCTGGTAGGTCAGCTTGTCGGTGATCTGGTTGAGAACGCCGCCGTTGGGATAGAAGCCTCCCGCGGGTGGATAGAGATTCGTGTGGGGCTGCTGCTCCAGATAGATCAGCGTGCCGCCCTTGGTGACGGCGCCCTGTGCGGCAGCGTCACCGGGAACGAATGCGACGGATGCCAGTGACGCGAGCGCGCCGGCGAGTAGCCCCAAATTCTTTGCCAGGAACACGACAACTCCTCTCGCCGTAACGGCTTGCGAATCGCCATGCAGAATTTAGGCCGAACCTCGCGTTACGGACCGGAGATATGGTCAAAGGCCGCAGGCAAATACACAGAGCAGATTGCTGAATTCAGCCTAGCTCGTGGACGCGGCTTCTCTCCCCCATCGAGAAAGGGGGAGAATCGTGTTGAATCGGCGGCTCAGCCGCCCAGCAGGCTTGGCGCCGCCTTGAGTTCCTGCCGCTCCACCTTCTTCACGATCTCGGTCAGCTTGGTATGGGTGGGGGCGGCGACACCGATATAGTTGCCGCGCTCGGCGATGTAGCCGTTCATGAATTCGATCTCGGTGCGGCGGCCCTTGCGGATGTCCTGGGCCATCGACGGGCGCTGGATGTCGGCGCGCGGATTGGGATTGGTGTTGGAGCCGGGCCGCAGGATCGCCTCGACCTCGTCGAGCGCAGCCTTGTCACCCTCGGCGGCGCGGGCGAGCTGTTCTGGCTCGAATTTGCCGATCTTCTCGATGTGATAGCCCAGCGCTTGGCCGACGCGCACTGCCTCGCCGCCGAGCTGGATCGAGAAGCGGCGAATGGCGTCGTTGCGATCGCAGTCGGAACCGGTGAGACCGGTCGCGGCCGACACGCCGTTCTTCATGCCGTTCTGGCAGAGCTTGGACCAGCGCTCGCCCCACAGGTTGGTGGTCGTCTTGGCGCTGTCGATCCGGCCCACCATCTCGCGCAGCTCCTCGACCCGCTTGGTGATACGGCCGTGGACTTCGCCGACGCGGAACACGGTGTGCTTGTCGCCGCCCTTGGCGACAGTGCGGCGGATGCGGGCGGGCTCGAACATGTCGACCGAGATCAGAGAAGCCACCATGCCCACCGTCTTGCCCCAGCCGACAACGCCCGCGATGCGCTCCTCGTTTAGGCAGTTCTGCAGCGACACGACGTAGCCGTCGGGCGCCAGATACTGCTTGATCAGCGCTGTCGCCCATTCGGTGTCGTAGGACTTCATCGAGACGAAGGCGATGTCGATCGGCTTCTGGCGCGACAGGGCTTCTACCTCGGTAAGATGCATCGTCTTGGCATTCCGGACCGTGAATTTCTCTTCCGGCGTGACGCCGTCGAGTTCGAGCCCGCGGTTGCGGATGGCCTCGATATTCTCCGGCCAGAAATCGATCAGGGTGACGTCCTCGCCCGCCTGGGCGAGGTTGCCGCCGACATATCCACCCAACGCGCCGACGCCGACGACTGCGATTCGCTTGCCCATGTCCGTTCTCCTTAAGCCGCTGGCAGCTTGGCGAGGAACGCCTCGACCGCCCGATTGAAATGCGTGGGTTGATGCAGGTTGGCCGCGTGGCCCGCGTCGGGAATCACCGCCTTGGCGGCGCCCCTGATCTTTGCCGCCATGTAGTCGGTGGCGGCGAGGAAATTGGTGTCGTTGGCGCCCACCAGCACCAGGGTCGGCACGACGACCTTGTCGAGCGACTGGATCACCCGGTCGTTCTGCTGGGCCAGCATGCCACGCGCCGCACCCGCGAGACCCGAGGCATCGCGGTGGCGGGTAAGCTTGACCTCGTCGCTGGAATTGAGCGCGGCGAGGCCACGCGCATCGAGGTCGGCAGCACGCTTGTGGGCGGTCTCGTTCCACTTGGTCCGCGCCTCGTCCTTCTTGAAGCCGGGGCCGGTGTCGAACAGCATCAGGGCGCGCACCCGGTCGGGGTGGCTGGCGTTGAAGGCGAGCGACATGTAGCCGCCCAGCGACAGCCCGGCGACGATTGCCTTCTTCGCGTCCACGGTGTCGAGGAGGGCGAGCATGTCGCCCACCGTCAGCGCCTCGGAATACTGCGCTCCATCCTTCGGATAGTCGCTCTCGCCATGACCGCGGAAGTCCCAGACGACGACCTGATAGCGATCCTTGAGGGCCGCGATCTGGCCGTCCCACATGCGGCAGGTCGAGCTGTAGCCGTGACTCAGCAGGATGGTCGGTCCGCTGCCATGGATCTCGTAGTGGATCGAAACGCCGTTGCGATCGAGCTTGGCCATCAGGGGTTCACGCGAGTCTCGTTGCGCGCCTTCTCGAGATACTTGTCGGCATCTTCCTGCAGCAGCAGGCGGTCCTTCTTCAACGCGTCCACCGCGCCCTGGACCTTGGCGATGTAGTCGGCGCGGTTCCTGTAGCGCTGGGCGATCTTGGCGGCCGAGAAAGCGAAGTAGCTGCCGTCGCGGTCGGCGATCTCGCCCACCGGGTACGGCGCCTTGTATTCGTTCCAGCCGGTATAGGCGGCGAGCGGCACGGCGATGTCCGGCAGGCGAATGCCTGCCACTTCGTTGCCGTCCGGATCGACGCGGCTGACCAGCGTGCGGTACGCCCGCTCAGGTCTGGCTGCGCGGTAGTCGACCACATTCGTCCGCTTCACGACAGCAGCGCCCTCAATGGCCGGGAAGCCGATCTTGTCCGGCTCGACCAGCGTACCGTCCGAGAGTGCCGGCACGCGGCTGGGCGGCGGCAACCGGCTTGAGGCAACCCATTCGTCGAGCGCCACCAGCAGCGCGCGCACCGCCGGCATCGGATTGTGCGGATTGCGCGGATTGACGTTGGGACCGGCGTCGGTGGTCGCGCCGGCGCGGCCGCCATGCTGGGTGCCGGCGATCATGTAGGCGCGGCTGTTGGCCGGCAGTGCCACGTCCTTCGTGCCCATCGGGTCGGTGGTGAGCAGCGAGGCGCCCTTCTGCCAGTACTCGGTCGAGGTGTTGGTCTCGATCAGCAGCGGGTCGCTGCCGTCGCCGCGCAGCACCGAGCCCGTCGAGCGGGAAATCGGGTCCTCAAGCGTGGCGGTGGAGAAGGGGAACCAGGCTTCGGGAGCGTCGTGGTCCTCGTGCTGGGTGTTGGTGCGCGCCGGTTGACCGAAGGGCGTATTGAAGAAAAGGCGGCCGACACCGGCAATGTGGCTGTGGATGCCGTCGAACACAGTGCGGCCCTGCTCGTCGCGATTGAAGCCATACGAGATGTGGTGCCGCAGATAGCGGCCGGCCTGCGAGAAACCGATGGCGAGCGCATGCGTTATCGGCCGGCCGGTCACCTCGCCAGCCTTCGGGTCATGCTTCAGCCAGCTCACGAAGTCGCGGGTCGCGGCGAAGCCCAATCCCTGCACCTTCGGTTTGGTGCCCTGGTAGGTGAATTCGTAGATGTATCCGGACTTCGGCTTGCCATCGGCGAGCTTGACCGACTTGGCGTCAATCGACGTCCACGCGATGTCCTGCGGCGGATCTGCCTGACGCTCGCGCACGGTGAGTTTCGCGCCGTCCTGCGAGGCCATCTCGTACGAAAGCTTGAAAGCCTCGAGGGCTCCGCCGCGCGTGCCCGAGACGAATTCATCCCGTACCCATTGGACGATGGGTTGGCCATTTTCGGTGGCCACCGGCGCGGTCAGGCTCAGTCCCATGTTGGCGCGCGGCGCGTCGGGGTCCCAGCCGGACCAGACGATCGTCCAGCCCATGCGCATCGGAAAACCGTTGCCGCAGTCGGCCATGGTCTTGGGATCGTTCACACCCTGCGGGCCGTCGGCGATGTTGCCGAACAGCATCTTGCGGCCGCGATTGTTGACCTCGTAGAGGATGCGGCGGTTGCCCTTCGCGGGATCCTTTGGCCGCAGCACGAAGAAGTCCGTCGTGTATTCGACCATGCCGCGCGCATTGCGTGGCGCTTCGTCGATCAGGGCGATGCCCTTGTTGGCGGGATCGGCCGGATCGACCTCGCCCTTCGCGGTGCCGATGACGCGTTCATAGGCGCCGGCCGCGCCGAAAGCGGCGCCATCGGCCAGTGGCTCGACCGCCTGGATGTCGATCGAGAGCAGCACGACGGCTACTTGGCGCCGGGCGGGGGGAAGTTGATCTCCACACCGACACCGTCGGGATCGTAGAGGAAGATCTGCTGGCCGCCGGTGCGCGGGATGGTCTGCTCGCGGAACTTGACCTTCTTGGTCTTGAGCTTCTTGCGCACGCCGTCGATGTCGGTGCCGGCGAAGGCGATATGGTCGAAGCGGCCGGTGTCCTTGAATTTCTTCTTGGTGCCGCGCACGACGATGCCTTCGCGCGGCTTGCGAGGTCCGAGGATATGCACGGTAGCGACGCCGCCGGAATAGAGCCAGTTGCCGGGGAAGCCCAGCGGCGGACGGTCGCCGTCCTCGAGGCCCAGCACCTCGCAGTAGAATTTTACGGTCTTCTTCAGGTTAGAAGGTTCGATCGTGTAGTGCTGCAGGGCGCCAAGCGGCATCGTTCAGTCTCCTGTGATCGGTCAGACAAAAGTGAGGTCGGCGTCGGCGCCCAGCATCCAGGCCCCGACTGTTTCGAAATGGGAAAGCCGTCCCTGCAACTGCTGGGTGACGGTGTGGACGTCGCGGAAACGCCGTTCCAGCGGGTGGCTGCCGAAGATCGCGGTGGCGCCGGCGGCGTTGTAGGCGAAGTCGACGGCCTCGCGCGCCTTGTGAATGGCATGGGTCGAGGCCATGCGGATGGTGATGCGCTGGTCGACCGTGAGCTTGCCGCCGGGCTGGGCGATGGTGTGCCAGATGTCGGCCAAGGCCTGCAGTAGAAACGCTCGGGCGGCGCGGATGTTCACTTCGGCTTGCGCCGCGTTGGACTGCACGACCGCGTTGTCGCGTAGCGGGCTTTTGGCTCCCCGCGGCACCTTGTTTCGCGCCACGTCGATGAAGGCGTCGAGTGCTGCCCGCGCGATGCCCAATGCTACGCCAGCGAAGCCCACCTCGTAGCAGGTCATCGCCGACATGCGGTAGAGCGCGCCGGCCTCGCGGCATTCCTTCTCGAAGTCGCGCGTGATCGAATGATCAGCTCGCACGAAATGGTCGTTGAGGGCGTACTGGTCGCTCGCCGTACCGCGCAGGCCGACGGTGTTCCAGATATCGGTCCAGACGACCTCTCCTGCCGGCACCAGCATGGTGCGCTCGACCTGCTTGCCGTCGGGTCCGATCAGGGGCGAGCCATCCGCTCTGTAGATCGGGCAATGGGCGCCCAGCCACGTCGCATGTCGGCCGCCCGAGGCGAAGGCCCAGACGCCGGTCACTTTGTAGCCGCCCTCGCATTCGATGGCCTTGACCTTGGGCCCCGGCCCCCAGGCCAGCACGGCGCGCGGATTGTTGCCGAAAATCTCGCGGGCCACCGGCAGGTCGAGGTAGGCCGCCGTCATGGCGCAGCCGCCGCCCTGGCTCACGCACCAAGCGGTCGAGGCGTCGCCGCGGGCAAGGGTCTCGATCACGTGGAAGAAGGTGATGGGATCAGTCTCGATCCCGTTCGACGAGCGCGGCAGCAGCAGGCGGAACAGCCGCGCCTCATGCAACTTGTCGAGTAGCGCGGGCGGCAACCGGCGGTTCTTCTCGATGTCGTTCGAGGCGGCCTCGATCACCGGGCGCAAGGCCTCGGCGCGCGCGATCACGGCCGGATCGCCGGCAAGGCTGGCGGCAGACGGGATCAGCGTATCCAAGGCCAATTTCTCCGAACGAGGTTGCGCGGGAGAACGCTACGCCCCGGCCCTTGCCGGCGGCAAGGGGCCGCGCGGCCTGCGTTTGCCCGTCGAAACGTGTCGCTGCGTTGCAGCACGCACGTTTGCTAAGAAGGGGGCTCGGGACATCCCAGTCCCCGGGGGAGATCATATGCATTGGACCGACCGCCGCCAGCGCTTCCGGGCGCTCCTCGCCGGAGATCGTTGCTACCATCCCGGGTCGGTCTTCGATCCGATCTCGGCCCGTATCGCCGAGGATCTGGGCTTCGAGATCGGCATGTTCGCAGGCTCGGTCGCGTCGCTGACGGTGCTGGGGGCACCCGATCTGATCGTGCTCACCCTCTCCGAATTCGCGGCCCAGGCCTATCGCATCAATCGGGCGGGCAACCTGCCGCTGATGGTCGATGCCGACCACGGCTACGGCAACGCGCTCAACGTCAAGCGCACGGTCGAGGAGCTGGAGACGGCTGGCGTCAGCGGCATGAGCATCGAGGACACCGAGCTGCCCACGCCGCATGGCACGACCAAGCCGCGGCTCGTTTCCATCGCCGAGGGTGTCGGCAAGATGAAGGCGGCGCTGGCCGGCCGCCAGGATCCGTTGCTCTGCATCGCCGGCCGCACCAGCGCGATCACCATCTCCGGGCTCGACGACGCGATCGCCCGCGGCCAGGCCTATGAGGCGGTGGGCGTCGATGCGCTGTTCTTCGTCGGCATCAAGACGCGGGCCGAACTCGACGCCATCTCGGGTGCGACCACCCTGCCGCTGATCATGGGCGGCGTGTCGGGCGATCTCGCCGACCGCGACTATCTCGCCAGCCGCCGCGTGCGCATCGCCCTGCAGGGCCACCAGCCCTTCGCTGCCGGCGTGAAGGCGGTCCACGACACGCTGAGGGCGCTACGGGACGGAGTGGCGCCGTCGAAGCTTCAGGGCGTGGCCGACGCCGAGCTGATGAAGCGCGTCACCCGCGAGGGTGACTATGGGCAGTGGACGAAGGAGTTCCTCGGCGGCTGATGCTCAGCCGGTCGGCACCAGGGTGACGGCGACACTGTAGGTGTGGGAGTCGCCGCCCAGGATCACGCCGCGCAGCGGGCTCACGTCGGCGAAGTCGCGTCCCCAGGCCACGGCCACGTGATCTTCGCGCGCCACCAGGTCGTTGGTCGGGTCGAGATGGACCCAGCCCGCGGCCTCGCCGCACCACACCGCCACCCAGGCATGGCTGGCGTCGGCGCCGCGGAGCGCGAGCTCGCTGCGCGAATGAACCGTGCGGATGTAGCCGGAGACATAGCGCGCCGCGAGGCCGTGCGCGCGCAAGGCGGCGATCTCGACATGGGCGAAATCCTGGCAGACGCCTGATTTGCCAGCGAAGACCTCGGCCAGCGGCGTGCTGATGTCGGTGGCGCCCGGCTGATAGGCGAAGTCGGCCTTGATACGGGAGGTGAGCTCGCGCGCCGCCTCGAGGATCGGCCGGCCGGCCGTGAGCGACTGCGCACCGTAGGCCTGCAATGCCTCGACGGCCGGCACCAGTGGCGACTCATAGACGAACTCGCTCGCCTCGACCGGAACCGGAAAGCCGTCGCCGCTCAGGGCAGTGCGAATCTCTTCCCAGCGCGGTGTCGACGCCGCGGGCGGCGGGTCGGGGAAGCGGACGTCGATGGCGGCGCGTACTTCGATGTCGAAACGCGTATGCGGCTTGTCGATTCGGTAGATGTCGATGTGGTTGCCGAAGTGATCGAGGTGCTGCACGGCCAGCGCCGGCACCGGATCGGTATCGATGCCGATCGATGTCACCTTCTGGCCGGGAAACTCACGGGCCCTGAGATGGGCGATGTGGTGGGCCGAGTCGACGCTGCTGGCGTAACTGTAGGAGGTGCGGTGGGCGAGAAGGTATTGCATGGGCAGCACTCCTTCAGGCGCCCGACGTGCCGACGGCCTGCGACGCCGGCACGTGGCTGAAATAGGCGCGCGTGATCGCCTCCGAGAGTGCCTCCAACCTCTCGTCGGCGTCGGCGGCGACGTCGCGCAGCATGGCGAGCGCCAGTCCCTCGTGCCGCCAGGCCTTCTCGTCGCCGCCGAACTGCCGGACCACGGCGGCGAGATCCTTGTCGAGCGAGTCGGGAAGCTTGGGCACCTGCACGCCCGAGGACTGGGAGAGGTAGTCGAGATGCACGTCGATCGCCCGCAGCTGGAAGGCCAGCGCGCGCGGATTGCTGTCGTCGAGGATCACCAGGTCGAGGACCGGCGCCGGCTGGAGCTGGCCGAGATAGCGCGTGCGATAGGTGATCGTGCTGTCGCACAGCTCCAGCGCCAGGCGCATCGCCGCATCCCAGTCGATCGGCGACTGGGTGAAGGAATTGAGCGCCCCGGTCAGGATGAATTGCGCGCGTTCGAGGCGCCGCCCGAGGTCGAGGAAGCGCCAGCCCGTGCCGCGGGTCATGTTCTCCTGCGCCAGGCCCGAGAGCGTGGCCACGAAACGCACGATCTCGTCGAGGGCGGCGAGCAGCGGATCGAGGTTGCCGCGCGCCACCATCAGGCGGTGGCGCACCTCGGCCATCAACGGCCCGGCGGCGATCGTCATGTCGGCGGAGAAGCGGTCGCGCAGCGTATCGGCCAGACGCTGGATGGCATCGAGGATGGTGGCGAGGCCGCGTTCGTCGGATGCGACACCTTCCAGACCCTGCTGGAAGGCGGCGCTCTCCGGCGCCGCCAGCGCCGATGCCCTCTCCATCAGGTTGGCCTGGGCGAGCAGCTTGCCCAGCAGGCGCAATTCGACGGCATCGCGCGGTCCCATGGCGCCTTGCGCGATCCGGGTGACGGTGGTGCGCAGCAGGCGGGAGTCATTGTCCAGCCGTTCGATGTAGCGGCCGAGCCAGAACAGGTTGTCGGCAACGCGGCTTTGTAGGTCGGCGCCACCGCGTTCGACGGCGAGCTGATGGAACCGCCGGGTCGCCGGCAGCTCGACGTCGGCGGCATCCTCGGCCAGCACCCAGACGTCTTTCAGCGTGCCGTTGAGCCGGTTGAGCGAGCGCAGTGCCGTGTCGCCCATCGGCTCGCGCGCGAGGCCGCCGGGCAGCACGCGGTAGCCGTCGCCCTCGGCGCTCACGAAGACGCGCATCACGACGGCGGCGGGCGCCAGGCCCTGTCCCTGGCCGTCCCAACGCGGGCTGAGCGAGGGCGTGAAGGGGTGCTGGGCCACGAACTGGCCGGGCTGGGATCGGATCCGCTCCTCCAGGGCCTTGCGCTCGGCCGGTTCCAGCATACCGACCACGATCGGCTCGCGGTCGGTTTCGAGACACGGGCGCACGATCATGGTGTCGAGGTTGGCCAGCACGAAGGCGGCGGCCGAGGGTTCGCCCAGCCACCACACGTCGAGCGAGGGCAGGCCGAGCGGCTGGTCGAGCAGGCGTTCGCACAGCCGCTCGAGAAAGGGCATCAGGGCCGGCGTCTCGACAACACCCGAACCGAGCGCATTGGCGAGCACGATGCGGCCGTTGCGGGTCGCCTCGACCAGACCTGTAACGCCGAGGGCCGAATCGGCGCGCAGCTCCAGCGGGTCGACGAAGGCGCTGTCGAGGCGGCGCAGCAGCATGTGCACCGGCCGCAGCCCGGCCAGGGTTTTCAGCGAGACCTGACCGTCGCGCGCCACCAGATCGCCGCCCTCGACCAGGGGCACGCCCAGCGCGCGGGCAAGGTAGACGTGCTCGAAGTAGGTTGCCGACAGCGACCCCGGCGTCAGCACGGCCATGTTCGGATGGGCAATGTCGCCGGGGGACATCGCCAGCAGTGAATCGTGCCAGCGGTCGACGAAGGGCCTGAGGTGGCGCACCGGGATGGAGCGGAAGGCCTCGGGCAGGCTGCGGGCCAGCACCCGGCGCATCTCCAGCGCATAGCCGATGCCGGCCGGCACCTCGGTGTGATCGGCCAGCACATGCCAGCGGCCGTCGCCCAGTCGCACCAGGTCGACGGCGTAATGGGCAAGGTGACGCGTCGGCGCCACGCCGTCGGTGACCTGGCAGGGCCGGTGGAAATGCCGGTTGGCATGGACCAGCATCGGCGGCAGCAGCCGTTCCTTCAGCAGCGTCTGCGGGCCGTAGACGTCGGCCAGGATGGCATCGAGCAGACGGGCGCGCTGGATCAGGCCGGTTTCGAGCGCCGCCCATTCGTCCGGGGCGACCACGAAGGGCAGGGGATCGAACGTCCAGCGAGGGGCCGCGCGGTCGTCGAGCAGGTTGACGGTGGCGCCCGATTCCTCGAGCTGCCGGCGCGCGCTTTCCACGCGCTCGCCCAGCCCTCCCGGCAGCGCGCGGATGACGCTGAGGATGCCCTGCCAGTGATAGCGGATCGACTTCTGGCCGGTAACCAGCTCGTCGTAGGCGCTTGCCGGCGAAGAAAGGAGGCCGCGCAACGACTCCATGGGCCCGCTGAAGGAAGGAAGTTGGAAGGGTTAGAGTCGCACGGGGAGGGAGCGAGGTCTACCTCGCCCCCGACCCTCAGGCCCGCCGCAGATCCAGCGTCAGCGGATGCTCCGGGTTGTCCATCCGGCGGGGTTCGGGGGTCTCGCCCGGCGTATGGCCGATCGGGAAGAAGCGGAGACGGCGTCGCGCCTCGGCCTCGTTGGCATTCACGGGCACGCGGTCGTAGCTGAGGCCGCCGGGGTGGGCGACGTGGTAGCTGCAGCCGCCTAGCGACCGGCCGCTCCAGCTGTCATGGATGTCGAAGGTGAGGGGGGCATGCACGCCGATGGTCGGGTGCAGCGCGTTGGCCGGCTGCCAGGCGCGGTAGCGGACACCGGCCACGTATTCGCCGGCAATGCCGGTCGCGCGCAGCGGCACCCGCCAGCCGTTGCAGGCGATGACATGGCGCGCATCGTTCAGCCCCTCGACCTTCACCTGCAGGCGCTCGACCGAGGACTCGACGTAGCGCACCGCGCCGCCACCGCCCGGCTCCTCGCCCAGCACGTGCCAGGGTTCCAGCGCATGGCGCAGCTCCAGTTCGATGCCGTGCTGGGAAATCTCGCCGAGGCGCGGAAAGCGGAATTCGAAATGCGGCGCGAACCATTCCGGCTCGAAACCGTAGCCCGCCTCGCGGAGGTCGGCGAGCACGTCGCTGAAATCCTGCCAGACGAAGTGCGGCAGCATGAAATCGTCGTGTAGCCGCGTGCCCCAGCGGCTGAGCGGCCGGTCATAGGGCCGGTCCCAGAACTTGGCGACCAGACCGCGCAGCAGCGCCTGCTGCGCCACGCTCATGCGCCAGTGCGGCGGCATCTCGAAGGCGCGCAGTTCCAGGAGTCCGCGCCGGCCGGCAGCCGAGTCTGGCGTGAAGAGCTTGTCGATGCAGAACTCGGTGCGATGTGCGTTGCCGGTGGCATCTACCAGCAGGTTGCGGAACACGCGGTCGACCAGCCATGGCGGCGTCTGGCGGCCCGGCGCGATCTGCCGGAAGGCGATCTCCAGCTCATGCAGCGAATCGTTGCGTGCCTCGTCGATGCGCGGGTGCTGGCTGGTCGGGCCGATGAACAGGCCCGAGAAGAGGTACGAAAGCGAGGGATGGTTGATCCAGTAGCCTAAAAGGCTCTTCAGCAGGTCGGGCCGGCGCAGCATCGGCGAATCAGGCGCCGACGGGCCACCCAGCACGAAGTGGTTGCCGCCGCCGGTACCGGTGTGCCGGCCGTCGATCATGAACTTCTGCGCGCCCAGCCGCGTCGTTCGCGCTTCCTCGTAGACGATCTCGGTGCGCTCCACGAGTTCGGGCCAGCTTGCCGAGGGGTGGATGTTGACCTCGATCACGCCGGGGTCGGGGGTGACGCTGAAGTTCAGCAGGCGTGAATCGCCGCCGGGCGGCGGATAACCTTCGATGAAGACCGGCTGGCCCAGTTCCTCGGCGGTGTCCTCGACCGCCGCGACAAGGTCGAGGTAATCCTCGCTGCGCTCGACCGGTGGCATGAAGACGTAGAGGTGTCCGTCGCGTGGCTCGAACGACATGGCGGTGCGCACGATGGCACCGGCCGAGGCACCGACGCCGGGCCGGGCCGCGAGATCGGGTGCGAGCGCCCGGCGCCAGGCCTCGCGGCGCGCATCGCCGTCGCCCGTGGTGTCAGGGGGGATTCCGCGTTCCTGGCGGCGCAGCACCGGCGCGCGGCGGAAGGTGTCGAGCGGCGGCAGGTCGGGATAGGCGGCCATGGGGTCGGGGTCGGCGATGAAGTCGGTATCCGCGGGCGCGGCCCAGGGCAACGAGTCGAGCGGCAGGCGGTAGCCCAGCGCCGAATCGCCGGGGATCAGGTAGCATTTCTCCGTGCGCAGGAACCACGGTCCGCTGCGCCAGCGCCCCCTGTGTCCGTTTCCGTGTCCATTTCCGTGCCCGTTGCCATGTCCGTTCGCCCGTCCGTTGGGCTCGCGCGCGATCGGCAGCACGTAGCCCGCGGCGCTCTCGAGGCCCTTCTCGAAGATCTGCGCCAGCCGTTCGCGTTCCAGCGGATCCTTTACCTTGGCCGCATCGACGGCAACGTTGCTCGGCAGGCGCCGCTCGCGCCAGAGGTAGTACCAGGTGTCCTCGAAGGCCGGGAAGAGATAGCCGGGATTGAGTTGCAGCCGCTCGGCGATGGCGAGCGCGAACCGCTCGGCCGCCGCTGGCGTGGCGCCGACAGGCTTGGACTCGACGGCGGTGAGATGCGGGTCGCGCCAGATCGGCTGGCCGTCCTTGCGCCAGAAGCAGCCCAGCGCCCATCGCGGAAGCTGCTCGCCGGGGTACCATTTGCCCTGGCCGAAATGCAGCAGCGGCTTCTTGGCGAAGCGATCCGCGAGCTTGCGGAACAGCACGCCTGCCAGCCGGCGCTTCTCCGGTCCGAGCGCCAGCGTGTTCCATTCCGCGCCGTCCATGTCGTCGACCGACACGAACGTCGGCTCGCCGCCCATGGTGAGCCGGACGTCACCCTTGGCGATATCGCCTTCGATCGCCTCGCCGACCTTGAGCAGCGTTGCCCATTGCTCATCCGTGTAGGGCTTGGTCGTGCGTGGCGTCTCGCGCACCCGCACCACGGTCATCTCGTGTTCGAACTCGACCTCGGATTTCTCGACCGCGCCCTCGATCGGCGCGGCGCTCGACGGCTCCGGTGTGCAGGCAAGTGGAATGTGGCCTTCGCCCGTCAGCAGGCCGGAGGTCGGGTCGAGTCCGATCCATCCCGCGCCCGGGAGATAGACTTCGCACCAGGCATGGAGATCAGTGAAATCGCCCGTCGGACCTTCGGGCCCGTCGAGCGGCTTTTCGTCGGGTTTTAGCTGGATCAGGTAGCCCGAGGCGAAACGCGCGGCGAAGCCCAGGTGGCGCATGATGGTGACCAGCAGCCAGCCGGTGTCGCGGCACGAGCCCTTGGCGAGCGACAGTGTCTGCTCGCAGGTCTGTACCCCCGGCTCCATCCGCACGATGTAGCCGATTTCCTTTTGTAGCCGCGCATTGAGGCCGACGATGAAATCGACGGTGCGTAATTTTTTGCGGTCGACCTTGTCGAGCCACGCTTTGAGCAGCGGTCCCGGCGGTTCCAGCTTGCGAAACGGCGCGATTTCCTCGGCCAGCGCGGAATCGTAGGCGAAGGGCCAGTGTTCGGCCTCGGGCTCGAGGAAGAAGCCGAAGGGGTTGATCACCGACATGTCGGCCACGAGATCGACCACGATCTCGAATTTTTCGGTCTTCTCCGCGAAGACCAGCCGCGCCAGGTAATTGCCCTGCGGGTCCTGCTGCCAGTTGATGAAATGATCGGCTGGCGTCACTTTCAGCGAATAGGACAGCACCGGCGTGCGCGAATGCGGCGCCGGACGCAGACGCACGACCTGCGGACCGAGCGTCACGGGCCGGTCGTAGCGGTAGGTCGTTCGATGATGCAGCGCGACTTGGATGCTCATAACGACCGTCTTGTTTCGCTCCACAATACCTTAAGCAAGTGACATGCCAGCCGCCAGAGCGTCCCGCCCGGGACCTTCCCGACATGAAACCGTCATGACGCTATGATTGATGCCAGAAGTGGGGAAGCGGCCATGGAGGATCCCTTGGAGTCGGCCACGAAGGAGTTGACGGGGGAGTTGCCGAGAGAGCTGTCAGGCGAGACGGCACTGCCGCTCGTCGTGCGGCCATCGACGGAAAGCGACGTGCCGGCCATGCTGGCGATCTACGAGCACCATATCCGCCACGGTGAACCGGATCTCGACGCCGAATTCGCCATGCCGGAGCCGCTGCGCGACGATGACATCAAGCGCCGCCGCAAGAATATGCTGCGCCGCCGCCTGCCCCATCTCGTCGCCGAACGCGGTGGTGCCGTCGTGGGCTATGCCTATGCCGTGCCCTTCCGGAAGCGGCCGGCCTACCGGTATGCCGTGAAGCATTCGATCTACGTCCATCCCGGCCATCTGCATTCCGGCATCGGCCGGGCCCTGCTGCCGGCGCTCGTCGAGGCCTGCACGCAGGAGGGATTCCGCCAGATGTTCGCCTATATCGATGCGGCGAACGTCGCGTCGCGTAACCTCCACGAGGCTTTCGGCTTCAGGTTGGTCGGCGTCCTCGAAGGCGTCGGGCTCAAGTTCGGACGCTGGACGGACAGTCTGCTGATGCAGCGCGCCCTCGGGCCGGGCGCCGGAGAACCGCCGGCCTATTCGCGCACCACGTAGGTGTGGAACCGGACCGCGCCGTCCTTGCCGGTCTCGCGGTAGATACCCTGGATCTCGACATCGAAACCGGGGAACAGGTTGGCGCTGCGCTCGAACATTTTCAGATAGTCGAGCATCGGCCGTGCCCGCGCGTCGAGCCGCTCGCCCGGGACGATGCTGGCGATGCCGGGCGGGTAGACGACGAACATGGTGGTGGCGATCCGGCCATGCGCTTCGTCGACCGGCACGTAGTCCACGTCGTTGCGAACAAGCCGCTGCACCGCCTCGTGCGGCGCCATCACGGGGTCCGGCAGATGTTCCGGGGCGAACTGCGCGCGTTGCAGCGTGCTGACAGCACTTTCCCGGAAGAAGGCATGCATCTCCGCGCAGAGGTCGCGCAGCCGCAGGCCGGCGTAGCGGGCCGGCCGCCTTCGCACGAACTCGCCGATCACGTCGTCGAGGCGCGCGTTGTCGTCGTGCAGCTTCTTGAAGGCGACCAGCGCGCTCAAGAGCGTGCCGGCCTTGCTCGACTCCACGCCCGGTGTCAGCAGGAACAGGAGCGAATTGAGGTCGTTCTTCTCCGGCACGACCTGGTTTTCACGCAGGTACTGAGCCACGACAGGCGCGGGGATGCCGTGGTTGGCGTAACTTCCCGTCTCGCGGTCGAAGCCCGGTGTCAGCACGATCAGCTTGTTGGGATCGGTGATGGCATAGCCCGGCGCCAGGTGTTTGAACCCGTGCCAGCGTTCGTCGGGTGCCAGCTCCCAGTGCCGGACATCCCGCGCAAGCTCGTCGGTCGCCACGTCCTCCCACGCCATGTCGCGTCCGCCCGAGAGGGTACGGTCGGGGATGAACGGCTCGAAGAACCAGCGGCGGGCACCGTCGCTCTCCTTGTCCTCGAATTCGCGGCGGATGGCGCGCATCTTCTTGCGGATCTCGATGCCGAGGCGGATCGTGTCGTCCCACAGCACTTCGCCCGATTTGCCCTTCATCATTTGCGCGCCGACGTCGAGCGAGGCGAACAGCGGATAGAACGGCGAGGTCGAGGCATGCAGCATGAAGAACTCGTTGAAGCGGCGGTGTTCGATGCGCCGCCGCTGGCCCGCGATGTGGCTGTCCCTGACGTGGATCTGCGAGGCCTGGCTGAAGCTCGCGAGCTGCTTGTGCGCCGACTGCGTGGCGAAGATGCCCGGGCTGTCGGGCCCCAGCCCTTCGAGACCCATGGCAAAACGACCCGCATAGAGCGGGTGGAACTTCATGAAGCCCGCCCACGCCTCGTCGAACAGGATGTAGTCGCAGAGGTGGCCGATCTTCTCGATGATGGCGCGCGCGTCGTGGATCGTGCCGTCGTAGGTACATTGCTCGATCACCGCGACGCGGAAAGGCCGCTTGCGCTTCCACGCGTCCTTGTCCTCGATCAGCGGATGGGTGCGGATCTTCTCGCGGATGCGCGCTTCGTCGAACGCCTCGTGGAAGATTGGCCCGATCATCCCGTGCGCATTGCGGTCGGTTTCGAGGTAGACCGGCGTGCCGCGGCCCAGGAACAGCGCGCCATGGTGGGCGGCCTTGTGGTTGTTGCGGTCGAACAGGACGAGGTCGCCTTCCGCCACCAGCGCCTGCAGGACGATCTTGTTGGACGAAGACGTGCCGTTCAGCACGAAATAGGTCTTCTCCGCGCCGAAGATCTGCGCCGCCTCCTGCTGGGCTTTCAGTGCCGGGCCCTCGTGGACCAGCAGGTCGCCGAGGTCGAGGACCGAATTGTCGAGGTCGTCGCGGAACACCGCTTCGCCCAGATGCTCCACGAAGATGCGGCCGATCGGGCTCCTGTTGTAGAAGATGCCGCCGTTGTGGCCCGGGCAGGTCCAGAGCTGGTTGCCCTCCTCGGCATAGTCGACCAAGGCACCGAAGAAGGGTGTCTTCAGTGTTTCGGCATATTGCTTCAGGCGGCTCACCAGGTTCCGGGCGATGAAATCAGGCGTCTCCTCGGAAAGGAAGATGTAGCCGTCGATGTAATCCATCACTTCGACCGGAATGTCCTCCAGCCGCTTGCGGCGGACCAGGATGACGATCGGCATCTCAAGTCCGCGCCGGCGCATCAGGTTGATCAGCGCCGCCGACTTGCCGTCGAGGCCCTTCTTGCCCCAGTCGACCACCATGCAGCCGATGGCCGCGTCGGTCTGCACCACGATTTCCGCATCCTCGACGCGTCGGGCCCGCACGACCTGGAAGCCGAGCTTCTCGATGGACGTCGTTATCTCGCTGAGGCGATGGCCTTCGAGATCGTCGGCATCGAAGGCCGGCGCGCAGATCAGGATGGTGAAGCGTCTGAAGAAATCCATGGTGTGGCCTTGTCTCAATAGACGCTGGGGACGTGCAGCTCGGGCGGCACGGGCTTGCGCGCATAGTCGGGCATGTGCTGGCGGGCCGGTAACAGTATGGGCGCATGCTCGACGTCGCCGTAGGGAATCTGCTGCAGCAGATGATGGATGCAGTTGAGACGCGCCCGCTTCTTGTCGTTGCCTTCCACCACTGCCCAGGGCGCCTCGGGAATATGCGTCCGCTCCAGCATCTCCTCCTTGGCCTTGGTGTATTCCTCCCAGCGGCGCCGGGACTCGAGGTCCATCGGCGACAGCTTCCACTGCTTCAGCGGATCGTGGATGCGCATCAGGAAGCGGAGGTTTTGCTGCGCGTCGGTGATCGAGAACCAGTATTTCAGGAGGATGATTCCCGACCGCACCAGTATGCGCTCGAACTCGGGAGCGGAGCGGAAGAACTCCTGCACGTCGGCCTCGCTGCAGAAGCCCATCACGCGCTCGACGCCGGCGCGATTGTACCAGCTGCGGTCGAACAGCACGATCTCGCCGGCACCCGGCAGGTGAGGCACGTAGCGCTGGAAGTACCACTGGCTGCGCTCGCGCTCGGTTGGCGCCGACAGCGCCACGGTGCGGCAGATGCGCGGGTTGAGCCGCTGCGCCATGCGCTTGATGACGCCGCCCTTGCCGGCGGCGTCGCGGCCCTCGAACAGGATCACGACCTTCAGTCCCTTGTGGACCACCCAGTCCTGCAGCTTCACCAGCTCGCGTTGCAGACGCAGCAACTCCGAGAAATAGCGCCGGCGGTCCATGCGGGGGCCGGCGTCGGTCAGGAGCATTTCGTCGGCCATACCTTCCGGCAGATGAGGAAGGAGATCGTCGTCGATCTCGAGCTCCAGCTCCTCGTCGATACCGTCGATCATCTCGTCATGGAGCAGGTCCTGGAGGCTCTGGCGGTCTGGTTCGGGGGCCATCTATTTCTCCTTCACACGATGCGAGCGGCCGAAAGTGGGGTGGGCGTGTGACAAACGCGCGACAGCGGGCGAAGTGGCGCCAGGCAAGGTGTCCGTTCGGCGGCCTGGCCGGTTCCGCCGCGCGATGCCGGCGGCACGGCTGAAAAGACAGCCGGCATGGCCAAGGCACGGTGACCTTCGATATCCTCGACGGCATGAACATCGACTATTTCGATCTGACGGGCAAAGTCGCTCTGGTCACCGGCGGCAGCCGCGGGCTGGGCTACCAGATGGTCAAGGCCTTCGCCGCCCACGGTGCCGACCTCTTCATCACCAGCCGCAAGCTGGAAGCCTGCGACAAGGCCGCGGCCGAGGTGCGGGCGCTGGGGCGCAAGGCCGCGACTCATGCCTGCAATGTGGCCAACTGGCATGAGCTGGAGGGGCTGGTCGACGCGGCCTACGCCGCTTTCGGCAAGGTCGACATCCTGGTCAACAACGCTGGCTCCTCGCCGCTCGCGCCCTCGTCGCTGGAAACCTCCGAGCAGCTCTTCGACCGCATCGTGTCGCTCAACTTCAAGGCGCCGTTCCGCCTGATGTCGCTGGTCGGCAGCCGCATGGCCAAGGGCGACGGCGGGTCGATCATCAACATTTCCAGCGCCGGCGCGCTCCGGCCGCGACCGCAGATCGCGCCCTATGCCGGCGCCAAGGCCGCGCTCAACGCCCTCACCGAGGCTTTCGCCTTCGAGTACGGTCCCAAGGTGCGCGTCAACACCATCTCGCCTGGCCGCTTCCTGACCGACGTCTCCAAGGCGTGGCCGGAAGAGCACAAGGCCAACCCGACGGCGGCGCTGAGGCGCAGCGGCCAGCCGGAGGAGATCGTGACGGCGGCACTCTATCTCGCCTCGAGCAAATCGAGCTTCACCACCGGATCGCTGGTCCGGGTCGACGGAGGAATTGCCTAGATCTTCCGGACCGCGCGCGTCCCGCGCGCCTCATCCGGCGCATTCGTATGCGCCTTTAGCGCGCGGGAC
>CAMDOT010000012.1 GCA_945903635.1 Rhizobium sp. Q54
CGCTCTTGGCGTCGAGCTATCCATCCGAGGGGTAGGATTTGATAGGTTGACTAATATCCTACTTCCTGCTACAGCAAAAACATGACCTTTCGCCACCCGACCCTTGCCCGCAGCCCTGCCCTCGGCACGACGTCATTGTCGGCGACGCACCGACGTGAAATTCGACACTTGGTGTCCAACGCCACCCGCCGGGACAGCGATCTATTCCCCTGCGAAATCAACCGGTTGGCAGGGCACGCGTACCCGGCAATCGACGTAGACTGGTGTCCAAGTGACTCAAAGCCCGGGAATTCGCGACAGCAATGGAAAGTGACATGAACGATCTGGTTCTCAAAGGCGGCAGGCTCGTCGACCCCTCGCAAGGCATCGACAAGGTGACCGACATCGCCTTCGCCGGCGGCAAGGTTGCAGCCATCGGCGATGGCCTGGCGGGCAAGGACACGCGCGACGTTAAAGGCAAGATCGTCTCGCCCGGCCTGATCGACCTGCACACCCACGTCTACTGGGGCGGCACCTCTTTGGGCGTCGAGGCCGAGTTGCTGGCGCGCACCGGCGGAGTCACCACCTTCATCGATGCCGGCAGCGCCGGGCCCGGAAATTTCCACGGCTTCCGCAAGCATGTGATCGAGCCCTCGCCCGTCCGCATCCTGCCCTACCTCAACGTCTCCTTCCCCGGCATCTTCGCCTTCTCCAAGACGGTGATGGTGGGCGAGTGTGCCGACATGCGGCTGATCGATCCGCGCGAGGCCGTGCGCGTCGCGCTGGAGCACAAGGACCTGGTGCTGGGCATCAAGGTGCGGGTCGGCAAGTCGGCAAGCGCCGATTCCGGCATGATGCCATTCCATATCGCCCTCGACGTCGCCGAAGAAGCCGGCCTGCCGCTGATGGCCCATCTCGATGCGCCGCCGCCGTCGCGCAACGAGGTGGTGAGCCTGATGCGCAAGGGCGATGTGCTGACGCACTGCTTCCGCCCCTTCCCCAACGCGCCGATCGCGCCCGACGGCAAGGTGCGGGAGGAGATCCTGGCGGCCCGTGCGCGCGGCGTGATCTTCGACATCGGCCATGGTGGCGGTTCGTTCGGATTCGGCACGACGCGCGGCATGCTGGCGGCGGGCTTCCTGCCCGACGTGATCTCGTCGGACGTGCATGTGATCTCGATCGAGGGACCGGCTTTCGATCTCCTCACCACCATGTCGAAGTTCCTCTGCCTCGGCGTCGACCTGCCGACGGTGATCAAGCTCGCGACGATGAATCCGGCCGCGGCGATCAAGCGGCCGGATCTCGGCACGCTGAAAGTCGGCAGCATCGGCGAGGCCACCGTGATCGATATCGCCAAGGGCAAATTCGATTATGCCGATTCGATCGGTGAGCGGATGATCGGCGAGCAGCGGCTGCTCTCGGCCGGCGTGGTGCTGGCGGGCCGCTGGTGGCATCCAACGTGATCGACGAAACACCGGAGGAGCCGACCTCTCCCGCCTGCCTCGCCCACGAGGCCGACGACGCCTACATGGGCTTCGCGACCAAGGCCGAGATCGCGGCGTTCCTGGCCGGACTCGACACCGCGGACGCCGACGCCATCCGGAAAATGCTGCCCCGGATTCGTGACGACATTCTGCACAAAGAGCTCAGCATCCGGCTGGTGGCTGTTGAGTCCCATGAATCAGGTAGCTGAATCAGGCACTTAGAGGGGCGCGATTTTTCTGACGGAGGCTCGCAACCTCCACAGGCGGGACGTCGTTGATCGGGCATGGTCGGGCAGATTCAGCGTCGCCCTCCCCCAACCCAGCGACGCTCAGCCCTCCCCGCCCGGCCATATTAGCCCGCTCCCGAGGAAACTCGGGGGCGGGCTGCCTCTTTTAGGGGGCCGCTTCGAGATAGACGACGGCGAACAGGTGGGCGGGATCGGTCCACGTCTTGTCGATGGTGAAGCCGGCGCTCTTGGCCAGGGCCGCGATGCCGGCGTCGTCATACTTGTAGGAATATTCGGTATGGACGCGCTCGCCTTCGGCAAAATTGAAGACGCGGCCGGCGACGGTGACGGATTGCGCGGCGAGGCTGCGGAAGTAGATTTCGATGCGGCCCTCGTCTGGATCGTAGAAGGCGTCGTGGGCAAAGCGCGCCGTGTCGAAGGTGGCGCCGAGTTCGCGGTTCATGCGCCGCAGCAGGTTGAGGGTGAAGGCGGCGGTGACGCCCGCGGAGTCGTTGTAGGCGTCGTGCAGGCGCTGCGGATCCTTCCTGAGATCGACGCCCAGCACCATCGCACCGCGATCGCCCAGCAGGGTGCGGGCGCGACGCAGGAACGACGTGGCGTCCTGTGGTTCGAGATTGCCGATCGTGGAGCCTGGAAAGAAGCCGAGACGCGGCGCGCCGTTCACGTCGGCCGGCAGCGTCGAGAGCGCCATGTAGTCGGCACACACGGGCTCGACGCGAAGCCAGGGATAGTCGCGCCTGAGCTTGGCCGCCGTGGCATCGAGATGCTGGCGCGAGATGTCGATCGGCACGTAGGCCGCGAGGTCGGGCATGGCATCGAGCAGCAGCCGCGTCTTGACGCTGGAGCCGCTGCCGAACTCCACCAATGCGCAGCCCGGCCCGGCCAGCCGCGCCAGTTCCGCGGCGCAGCTCCTCAGGATCCCGGTCTCAGTACGTGTGAGGTAATATTCCGGCAGCTCGCAGATCGCATCGAACAGCTCGGAGCCGCGCGCGTCGTAGAGGAACTTGGCCGGAATGGCGCGCGGCGAGCGCGCGAGGCCGGCCAGGACGGCATCGCGGAATTCCGCACGGTCATTGAACTCGACACGCTCCGAAGCGAGCAGGGAAACGTTCATCGCAGATCCTCCGCCAGGCGAATGCCGCCGAACATCCATCGCGCATCGGGTGGGAAGAAGTTGCGATAGGTCGTGCGTATATGGTTCGCCGGCGTGGCGGTGCAACCGCCGCGCAGGACCATCTGGTTGGCCATGAACTTGCCGTTATACTCACCGATCGCGCCCGGCGGCTCGCGATAGCCGGGATAGGCGACGTAGGGGCTGGACGTCCATTCCCAGACCTCGCCCATACCCTGAAGCGCCGCGGCACCCGCTTCCCATTCCGCCTCGCGCGGCAAGCGCTTGCCCGCCCACTTGGCGAAGGCCGCCGCCTCGTAGGCGCTGACGTGGCACACCGGCTCTGATGGCTGCAGGGCGCGCAGGCCGGAGAGCGTGAACACGTGCCAGCTTCCGTCCTTCTTTTCCCAATAGAGTGGCGCTTCCCAGCCACGCTGGTTGACGCAGTCCCAGCCGGCCGACAGCCAGAATTCGGGCCGGCGGTAGCCGCCGTCCTCGATGAAGGCGAGATACTCGGCACCGTTGGTCGGCCGCGACGCCAGCGCGAACGGCTCCAGCCAAACGCGATGACGCGGCCCTTCGTTGTCGAAGGCGAAGCCCTGGTCATCGTGTCCAATCTCGACCAGCCCGCCCTCGAATGCGGTCCACGCAAGGGCTGATGCTGCCGACACCGCGGCGTGCGGGGCGGCCCGATAGGCCGGACGCAGGGGATTGAACGACAGCATGTGCTTGGCATCCATCAGGATCAGCTCCTGGTGCTGCTGCTCATGGTGCAGGCCGAGCTCGACCAGGGACTGCACGTTGGCCGCACCTCGCTCGAGCAGCTCGGCCATGGCATCGGAGACGTGGCGGCGATAGGCCATGATCTCGTCGACGCCGGGCCGCGAGACCAGGCCGCGCTGCGGACGCGGGTGCCGAGGACCCACGGCCTCGTAGTAGGAATTGAAGAGATACTCGTAGGCCGGATCGAAGACGCGGTAGCCCGGCGCGTGGGGACGCAGCACGAACGTCTCGAAGAACCACGTCGTGTGCGCGAGATGCCACTTGGTCGGGCTGGCATCCGGCATCGACTGCACGGTCTGATCCTCGGGCGACAGAGGCGCTGCCAGCTGCTCGGTCTGGCCACGAACCGCCAGGAAACGCGCGATGGACTCCGGGGCCCCGGCCTGGACGACTTGGGTCTGGACGGCTTGCGTTACCTTATTCGACACGACACCTCCGCACCGCACGCAACGCCCGCCGACGATAGCGGGTTGCGATAGCCGGTTGCAATGCGCCCGTCGCGCATCCACTTTTGGCAGCCTCGACCTGTCCACCAGAGGGACGCAAGTGCCGATTTGCGAGATCGACCCGTGGCGCACTCAATACTTCGAGAGTGCGAAATGTCCCGACGACATCTTCATACCGACTGAGGACAGTGACGCCTGGACGTGGAACCCGGCGCACCGCTGGGTCTACGACAAGCTGGCCGTCGCCACGAGCCAAGGCCTCGATGCCGCCCCGCACGGCGTCGCACCCGTTCGCTATCCGGTATTCTCCAAGCCGATCTACAATCTAAAGGGCATGGGGGTGGGCAGCCGCGTGCTCGGCTCGGAGGCCGACTATGTCGAGGCCTACCGGCCCGGCCACATGTGGAGCACCCTGCTCGAAGGCGACCACGTCAGCAGCGACACCGCCGTCGTCGACGGCGTCCCCCATTGGTGGCGTCACGCCCGCGGCGCGGCCAGCGGCGACGGGACCTTCGATTATTGGGAAGTGCATGCCAGCCCGATGCCCGCCGTCGAGGAATGGTGCGGCGCGTGGTGTCGCCGTTACCTCGCGGGCTACACCGGCATGGTCAATCTCGAGACCATCGGTGGGCGCATCATCGAGGTCCACCTGCGCTTCGCCGACCAGTGGCCCGATCTCTATGGCGCGGGCTGGGTCGAGGCGTTGGTCCGCCTCTATGCCGTGGGCCAATGGCAGTTCGACGATTCGAACCGGCGCACGGGCTACAGCGTCGTGTTGTTCGCCCCGCATGGTGCGCGTTATCGCCACCCGCCGCAGGCGCTGCAGGCAGCGATCGTCGGCCTGCCCGGCATCTCCAGTGTCCAGATCACCTTCCATGAGGAGCTAGCACCCGGCCGCCATGCCATGCCGCCAGGCGGCTTCCGGCTGGCGATCATCAACTGCTGGAACCGCGACGCAGGCAATGCGGCGCGCGACAAGCTCCGCATGCACTTCGAGGCGGCGCGCGCCTAATCACCCAAGGATTATGGCCGCTCAGAGATTCCGGCGGATGAGGCCGGCGAAGAGGCTGATCACGAACATGACGAGCGCGATCACGAAGAGAATCTGCGCCATGCCCGTCGCCGTCGACGCGATCCCGCCGAAGCCGAAGACGGCGGCCACCAATGCGATCACGAGAAACATCAACGCCCAGTACAGCATTACACTCTCCATCGATGGCCCCGTGACATCGGAGGCTGATGGAGCAACGTGGGGCAGCCCGGCAAGTTCCGGGCCCCTCATTAGGCGGCAACGGCGCGATTGGGCTACAGTGCCTTCGATGAAGTCCCTTGTGGTTGGCTATCTCGTGGCGCTCGGCGCCTTGGCCGTTCTCGACGCCCTGTGGTTGGGCGTGGTCAGTCGCGAATTCTACAAGGCCCGCCTGGGCCAGCTGCTGCTCGACCGGCCGCTGTGGTCGGTGGCGATCCTGTTCTACTTGATCCATGCCGCCGGCATCGCCGTGTTCGCCCTGCCCCCCGCCCTGGCTCTCGGCAGCTGGGTCGCCGCCGTGCTCTACGGCGCGCTGTTCGGCTTCTGCGTCTATGCCGCCTACGACATCACCAATCTCGCCACCCTGCGCGGCTGGTCGATGGCGCTCAGCCTGGTCGATCTGGCCTGGGGCGCCGTCGCGACGTCGGCGGCGACCCTCGTTGCGTTCCTCGTCGTGCGGTCCGTTCAGGCGTCCTGATCAGGCTTGCTGATTCTGGGCGTCCCGATTATGGGCATCATCATATTCCGGATGCCGGCGCACGAAAGCGACCACGAAGCTGCAAGCCGGCACGATCTTGAAACCGCGCTTGCGGGTGTCGTCCAGCGCGGCACGGACCAGTCGCGCGCCAATGCCCTTGCCCTCGTCGGCCGGCGGCACTTCCGTGTGGGTGAAGACCAGACGGTCACCCTGCTGGCGATAGACGGCGATCGCCAGCCCATGCTCGGTCTCGAGTTCGTAGCGACCCTGCGCTTCGTTGTGCCTCACTGTCTGCATCAGCGATCGACCTCCCAGAACATCGGGTACGACGACTGGATCATGCCCTTGAGGTCGCTGCGATAACCCGCCGCGATGCTGAACTGGCCCCACATCACGGCCGGCACCAGCTCATAGGCGATGACCTGGATCTCGGCGGCGATACGCTTGCGATCCTCCAACGTTCCGGCCTCGGTAAAAGCCTTCAGCAGCTTGGGAATGCGCTCGTCGCACGACCAGCCCGGGAATTCATTGCAGGTCGCTGCCACGTAGAAATGGGTGAGCGGCGTGAACATGTCGGTGCCGTTCGAATAGACCGGAAACATCGACCAGCCTTCCTTCTTGGCCCGCCGGGCGAGAATCGTCGGCCAGTCGCGCGGCTGTTCCTCGACCGTGAAACCGACGTCGCGCATGTTCTGTGCGAGAACGCGCGCCGCCGTCTGGCTGATGGAGCCGGCGACTTCAAGAATGATCACCGTCTCGCCCTTGTAGCCGGACGCCTTCAGTTCGGCGCGGGCTGCTGCCAGATCGAGCTTGGCGCCGGCCGAACCCGCGTCGGTGCTGAGCGGCGTGCCGCACATCCAGAACGACGGACAGGACTTGGCCTTGAAACGATCGGGCACGCCGATGGCGGTCAATGTCGCGTCCTGGTCGACGAGCTTCCACAGCACGCGCCGCACTGCCGGATTGTCGAAGGGAGGTGCGGCATGGTTCAGGCGGAAGTTGCCCTGGAACTGATGCAAGCCTCCCAACCCTATCAGCTTCACCGCCCGCTCCTTCTCCAGGAGCGGCAGCATGTCGAAGGGCAGGTACTGCATGTAATCGATCTCGCCCGCCATCAGCGCGTTGGCGCCGGTCGACTGGTCGGGCATGACGCGCAGCACGAGGCGATCGATCTTCACGTTCTTGCCGCCTGCCAGGAAGTCGGGCTTCTCCTTGCGCGGCACGTAGTCGGGGTTGCGCTCGAGCACCATCTGGTTGCCTGGCCGCCACTCGCTCTTGACGAACCGGAAGGGTCCCGAGCCGATCGGCTCGGGGATACGCTGGTCGCCTGGCGTCGCCGCCAGTCGCGCCGGCATCATCGCCGGCAGCGGCGCGTTCGGCTTGCCGAGGACATCCAGCAGCAGCGGAAACGGCGCCTTGAGCACGAGCTTGAAGGTCTTGGCATCGACGGCCTCGAGCGACACGGTGTCGGCCAGCAGCATCTTGCCGAGCGCGTCACGCCCGCCCCAGCGCTTGAGCGATGCCACGCAGTCCGCCGCCGTGACCGGCGCGCCGTCATGCCACTTGAGGCCATCCCGCAGGGTGAAGCTCCAAGTGAGCTTGTCGTCGCTGCTCTGCCAGGTGTCGACCATCTGCGGCTTGATTTCGCCCGCCTCGTTCATGGCGAACAGCGTGTCGAAGACGTGTGTCGAGAATGTCCGGGTGATGGCCACCGTGGTGGCATGGGGATCGAGGATCGTCGCTTCGGATTCGAGTACGACCGTCAACGATTTCGCGGCGCGAGCCTCTCTTGGCCGGACCAGGGACAGCCCTGCCAGCGCCACACCACCCGTCAATGCCGCCCGACGCCCGAAATCATTGCTACGCATACACGCCCCCTCTCAGTCCAAAAAGGGAGCGTAGCGACTTTTCAGAGGCGCGCAAATTGCAGCGAATAATGCCTAGGTAGGCGAAAGGATCTGGCACATGACACGATCGACGAAGATATCCACGCGCGGCCCAAATACCTGCAGAGCCAGGCGCTCGCCAGGACCTGCCGGCGGAACGATCACGCGTGTATCCTCGACCTTGCGACCTGCGTTGGTGAACAGGCAGCCGACCACGGTATCCACCGTGGCGGCGCTGTTGTTTGTCACGTACAGGGCCGTGACCCATCGCTCGCCAGGGATGGCCTGCAGCGACGCACCGTCCAGTGTCACAAGCGGCACGCTGGGCCCGGCCGTGACAGGCAGCACGCCCATCAGTTGAGCGCGTGGCCGCTGAACGGTCACGCCTTCGATGACAGCACGCTGCGCCTGCGGGTCGAACGCTTTGTCTTGGCTCGACGTCGCCGGCGCAGAGGCTCGCTGTTCGTCCTTGCTCACGTTGTAGGGCGTCCAGACCTTGCCGGTCTTGGGATCCCGGAACTCGGCCGTCTGGGCAAATGCCGACATGCCAAGAGCAACGGCCAGCACGGCAGCGCCCGTGATTGTAGCGAGACGACCTATCCGTTCCATGGATCCCATCCTTTGAGCAGCGACTGCCCGCCGACTACATGTCGCGGGCGCGTTTCGTCTCCCAACCGCTGACCTGCGCCTCGGCTTCCTCATGGGAAATTCCGTAACGGGTCTGGATCTTGCCGACGAGCTGGTCGCGCCGTCCCTCGATCGCCAGGAGGTCGTCGTCGGTCAGCTTGCCCCACTGCTCCTTCACGGCGCCCTTGCTCTGGGTCCAGCTGCCCTTGATCTTCTCCCACATCGTCTTGGCGTCGTTCTGCGTCGTGGTTTGGCCGGTGGTCTGCGCATAAGCCGTGACGGGTAGCGCGGCAGCAGCGAGGCACACAGCCAGAATCGAAAGTGAGCGCATCTTATTCTCCTGTCGCTGATGAGTGGCGGATCGCCGATGACTTCTCAACGACCGCGATCTTCCGAGGTTGCCTCAGAGGAACCGCAGGAAGACGACGATCGGCACGATGATCAGCACTGCTGCGTAAAGGTCGAGTAGTTCGCCTTCCAGCAGCCGGTTGATGGCCCTGTCCTGGTTCCCGTTGCTCGAGGCCCTGGGGGGAACGGTCGAATTCATTTCGCCCTCCGCTGATCGCATAGCAAGGCAACGCCAGGCTGCGGGAGGGGTTGCAGGAGCCACGCAGATTTCAGACGGCGTCGGCGGTCCGGGCGGCGTGGTCGAGGACCTGCTGCAGGTCGACCGAGGAATAGGGCTTGGTGATGAATTGCCAGCCATCCGGCTGCCCATCGGGCCGGCCATAGCCGCTGGCGATGACCACCGGCAGCTTGGAGTAGCGCCGGCCCACTTCGGCGGCGAGATCCTCGCCACTCATCCCCGGCAGACCGAGATCCGTCAGCAACAGGTCGAACGTGTCGTCCCGGGCCAGTATTTCGAGAGCCTGTTCGGCGCTGCCGACACCCTCCACCGAGCAGCCGAGACGTTCCAGCATGTCGGAAACCGACATGCGGAGAAGGACCTCGTCCTCCACAAGCAGGACACGGCGAGGCGCCCCGATGGCGGCCTCAGCCTGGAGCGGTATTGCCTGCGGCTGCGTCCGGCGCGCGGCCAGTACACCGCGTATTTTCGCCGCCAGCGCATCGCTGCCATAGGGCTTGGCGATCAGGGAATAATCCCTGTTACCCTGCTCCGGGATCAGATCCCTGGCATATCCGGAGGTGAGCAGGACGGCGATATCGGGCTGCAGACGCTGCGCCAGCCGCACCATCTCCATGACCGGCGTCGCGCCAGGCATCACGATATCGGTAAACAGGAGGTCGAACTCGGCGCCGCCATTCAGCAACGCAACCGCTGCATCGGCGTTCTCGGCGGACGTTACCCGATAACCCCAGCCCTTGAGCATATCGACGACCGCGAGCCTCACATCGTCGTGGTCTTCGACCACCAGAATGCGTTCCCTGCCCGTCGGTGTCGTCGTCGCATCCACCTGCCTCTCGGCGACCGCGTCGAGCGTCCGAGGAAGATAGAGCTTCACACTCGTGCCCTGGCCGATGGCGCTGTCGATGCGGATATGTCCGCTGGACTGGCGGACGAAGCCGTACACCATGCTGAGTCCGAGGCCCGTACCCTTGCCATCGCGCTTGGTCGTGAAGAACGGATCGAACGCCTGGGCGGCAACGTCGGGGGGCATCCCTGTACCGGTGTCACTCACCGCGACGAGAAGGTAGGGACCCGGCGTCACGTCGGGATGCAGCGTCGCGTAGCGCTGGTCGAGAGTGGCATTGGAGACCTCGACCTTCACCGTGCCGCCATCGGGCATGGCGTCGCGTGCATTGATCGCCAGATTGAGGATCGCGTTCTCGAGCTGGCCGGGATCGATTTTCGCATTCCAGGCATCTTCGGCGATCGCCAGCTCCATGATGACCCGTTCGCCGAGCGAGTGGCGAAGCAGGTCGGTGAGATCCGACAACAATCGTGCGACGTCGGTGGGCTGCGGCGCCAACGGCTGGCGCCTCGCAAAGGCCAGGAGCTGGTGGGTCAGCCGTGCGCCCCGCTCCGCCGCCGCCATGGCGCTCCGTAGCCGGGCAAGCATCCCGGGATTGGCCGAGGCTTCAGCTCGCACGAGTTCGAGGTTCGCCTGCACGACCTGAAGGATGTTGTTGAAATCGTGCGCCATGCCGCCAGTAAGCTGGCCGATCGCCTCCATTTTCTGTCCCTGATGCAGGGCCGCTTCGTCGCGCAGCTTTTCAGTGATGTCGACACAGCGCACGACCACGCCGCCGCCCGACATCTCGCCGCGCGAGACCTCGTAGTCCCGACCATCGTACGAAACGCGGGCGATCGACGGCTGCTCAGGTGCATTGCCATCGAGTTTCAATGGATCGAGCAGGGCGCGCATCGACGGCGACCGATCCGATAGCAACTGATCCCGCGTCAAGGGACCGTGCTTGGCGGGATCCCAGCCTGCAAGCTGCAAGAGGGGTTCGTTCCAAGCCACGACCGTGCCGTCGGAATCGATCACGAAAATCGGATCTCGCAGACTCTCTAGGGTCGTCATGAGCAGCTTAGAACGCGTGATCAGTTCGCGCTGCGCACGTTCAAGGCGGCCGGCCCCGGTGATGACGATCACCATGCCGGCAATGAGGCACACGAAAGCCCCCCCCATGACGAGCAAGCCGGCGATATCGGACTTGGCCTGCTCGGACCGCAGCGTCGCCAGCCGCTGCGCCAACAGAAGTCGCTGGCCTTCGGCGAACGTGTCCCCCATCCGGCGGATCTGCTCCATGGTCGCTCCGGACGCTCCGGTGCGGGTCAAGGCGAGGGCGGCGTCGCGGCCATAGAGCCGATAAGCCGCCACGGCATCACGGAGCCTTTCGAGTTTTTCGGCTGCGAGGCCGCGAAACTCCCGGACCAGCATCGCCGCCGCCGGATCGGCGGAGGCGGCCACCTCGAGCTGGCGCAGGCTGGCCTCGATGTGCAGGCGCGCCTGTTCGTAGGGGCCGAGAGCGGCCGGATCACCGGTCAGAAGATAGCCCTGCTGGCCGAGTTCGGCGCCCTGCAGGGCGACGACGGTTTCGCGCATCAGGGACATGGTCTCGTAGTTGCCGACCACCAAGCGCTGCTGCCGGGCGGCAGAATTGGAATGGGTAATGGCGAGCATGGCGCCGGTGGCTATCAGCACAATAATCGTCAATCCGACGATCAGGCCGATCGAGCGCGCAGTGCGCGATGCGCTAGGCATCCGTGGCCTGCTCGGTCGCCACCGGGAAAGTGACGACGATGCGCGTGCCGCCGCCGTCGCGCGCCATGACCACCACGTCGCCTCCAAGCTGCGTCGCCAGTCCCCGGATCAAGGTCAGGCCGAACACGCCCCGGCCGCCCGCCCGCATCGCGCTGCCGTGCCGGTCCAGGCCGTTGTCTTCGATGACGAAAGTAACCTGTCCGTCGCTTTCAGCCGCCTCGATCCGAATCTCGGGCGTCGTGACGCCGCTGAAATCGTGACGCAGGGCTGCACTCACGGCCTCGGTTACGATCAGTCCCACCGGGATGGCCGTGTCGGGTCCAACCGCCATGATCGGCGCGCGGATATGGAAGCGCGGCGACGAGGAATTGGCGTTGGCATCCGCGACTGAGATTTGCCGCACCAGATCGCTGATGAAACGCTGGAAATCGACTAGCGCCCAACTGGTGCGCTCATAGAGGTGTCGATGCAGGATCGAAAGCGTGAGAACCCGATTCTGGGCATCGCCGAAGTAGCGGCGGATCCGTGGCGAGCGGATTTCGCCAGCCTGCAGATTCAGCAGACTCGAGATCATCTGCAGGTTGTTCTTAACCCGGTGATGAATCTCACGAAGCATGTGGTCGCGCTGCTCTAGTCCGGCCCGGAGTTCGGCCTCGCGGCTGGAGATCGCCGCGGCCATCGCCGTCACACCCTCGCCAACCGCCATCAGTTCGGGGGTCCATGGCCGCGGCGGCGCGAAGTCCAGGGCTTCACCCCGGCTGACCTTGCCGGCGAAATTCTGGATGTAGCGCAGGGGGCGCACACACCAGCGATCGGCGCCAAACCAGACCGCCGCAAGCGACACGAGAAGAGCGAGGACCACGAGAATCAGCCCGCTCCCAGCGCGCGCAAGGACAAGGACGCCCTGCTCCACGGGCACGGCCGCGATGACGAAAATAGCGCTTCCGACCAAAGGACGGAGGCCGAATTCGTAAAGCGTTCCATCCTGACCATAGTCATTGAAGGAGGTCAGCTTTCCGGCAATCGCCGCGGCGATCCGGGGGGCGAGCGGCAAGGTCCGGGCGGCCTCCGCACTGGCGCCAATCGAAGCGCCATTGTGATCAATCAGCGCTACCGTCACCCCTGCTTCGGTTGGCGCCGAGAAGATCGTGTTGGCCAAACTAGCGACCGAAATGCCGATGGCGCACATGCCGGCGAATTCGCTCCCGCGCAGGATCGGCAGTGCCACAGGAATTACGGCGAGTCCGGTTGCCCGACTGGCGACGGGAGCGCCGACAGCAAACGCCTTGCTGTCGCGGACCTGGCCGAATATCGCCCGGTCGGCAAAGCTCATGCCGGCGACGGTCGCCGAACTCGAGCAGCGCGCGATTCCCTTCCCATCGGTAACCAACGCGGCTGAATAATCAGAGGGAAACATCTTCAGAATGCCGTCGAGATAAATTTCGCAGCCGGTGACGTCTGACGGCGCCGCCTCCGGAGCTGCACTCTTCGAGACGGCGGCGTCCGAACAGATCGCCGGCAGCATCCGTCGCGTGCCTTCGATCACCGAGCCTTGGCGCACGACGGCAAGTTCGGCCATCGACGCCACGGTCGCGGCGCGTTGTCGTTCCAGGGTCCGCAAGCCGTTGTCGGCATCCCAGGCCGCAAGGCCCAGCACAGGCAGAAACGCCACGACCACCAGCATGGCCAGCTTCGAGCGCAGCGACCATCGGGCCGACATCCGTCGGGCCGGCTAGATCGATACGGTATGGAGCGCCTGTGCGATCGCCGCGCGAAGGAGATCGGGATCGAACGGCTTCGAAATCACGAAGGCCGGCTCGACCCGCTTGCCGGTCAGCAACCGCTCTGGAAAGCCGGTGACGAAGATAACCGGCACCGTCATGGCCTTCATGATCTCATTGACCGCGGAGATGCCGCTGTCGGCGCCGCGGAGCTGAATGTCGGCCAGCACGAGATGCGGCGAATGCTTCTTCGCCAGCTCGACCGCTGCCTTTTCCGTGGCGGCAATGCCTACGACTTCGTGGCCCGCATTGCGGACGATGTCGGCGACGTCGAGCGCAATGATTGCCTCGTCCTCGATCACCAGAATACGAACCGACGCCACGCGGCGCAGTTCGTCACGCGCCTCCTTGAGGCTGCTTTCGGCGGCATCGATGTCGATGCCCAGAATCTCCGCGGTGTCACCGACGGTGAAGCCTTCCAGCACCGTCAACAACAACACCTGCCGCGGCAGCGGCGCCATGTCCGTCAAGGACTCCTTGAGACGTCCGCTGACACTGTCTCCGCCGGAGCCAGGCTGCTCGAGCCTGCCGAACGGCTGCTGAAGGCTGTGGAACAATTTGAAGACGCCGAGTTTCGTGTCCGCTGTCTTGGCGATCAGTTCCGGCTGCTGGACGGCGACCTCGGCGCAGAGGCGGACCCATTCATCACCGCGCTTTTGCGAACCGCTGACGGCTCGTGCATAGCGCCGCAAAAACGGCAGCGTTCTGGTGATCGATTCGGATAGGTTCTTCTTCACGGACTCGTCTGGCACGTCGTTCTCCCTCTTCGCGCGATCACAGGTAGCCAAATGCCCGAGCGGACGGCGTTCCGACCATACGGCACGCGTCGCCCGCCTATCCAGAGGCACAGCAAAATGAGGCGGCACAGGCTACCACCTTTGACACCATTTGTTTCTTTGAAACGTGCCCTTTCTTTGACGCGCGAGCCCGACAGCGGCGTCGGTTGGCTAGTGAAGCCAGCCCAATACCCACATCAGAAGAAGTATGGGAATTGGAACTCCCAACAGCCACAACAGCGCTCCGCGTCCCATGCCGCATTCTCCTCATCAACCGACCGAGACATAACGGCGGCAAAGGCAACAGGTTCCCTGACGAATTGACCTTCCTGTGGGTCATTGATCCGGCGCCAGTTCATGACGCGTTCCGTTTGGGTGGATTGGCGTGTATTGGCCGGTTCGGCACCAACGCGGTAGCACAGGCGAGGTCGCCGCCGGATCCTGGTTGGGGACTTTTGCTTGGCGCGCGCGGCACGACCACCCACATTGGAAAGGGACGGGCGCTCGTCAGCGCTCTGCTTGTGAAGGAACTGCCCGCTCGATGATTAGGGACGACATCGTAGCCTTGCTGCCGGACTTGCGCGCCTTCGCGCGCTTCATGTGCCGGGAGCGCGAGGCAGCCGACGACCTCGTGCAGAACACCGTCCTTGCCGCACTCGACAAGCAGAGCCAGTTCACCGCCGGCACGAATCTCAAAGCCTGGATGTTCACGATCATGCGCAACCGCTTCTATTCGGATTTGCGCACGCAAAGCCGCCGCCCGGTGTCGGTCGACACCGACTCGGTCGCACCGCTGGCCGCCGTCGACAATCCCGAAGCGGCAATCGCCATGAAGGAACTGTCGTCGGCGCTGTGGCAGCTCAGCGCGCAGGCACGGGAGGCGCTCATCCTGGTGGGCGCCAGCGGCTTCTCCTACGACGAAGCCTCGCGTCTGTGCGGCTGCACGGTGGGCACGCTGAAGGTCCGGGTTTCCCGGGCGCGCAAGCAGCTGGCGAAACAATTGGGCTAAGCCGCCTCGGAAATACCATTATATTACAATGACTTAGAAATCGTCAGGCGGCGATGTAACCTTTTGCCCCTCCCCGGCATTGTTTCAGGACACAACGGTCTTGCGAGGAGAAGCTCATGGCCATCGAAACTTCCAACGAAACTTCGACGACCCACACTTCTACCGACACCGGCGTTGGCGACTTCCACCAGCAGCTGACCTCGATCCTCCCGCGTCTGCGCATCTATGCCCTGTCTCTGACACGCAACCGCGATCAGGCCGACGATCTGGTTCATGACACCGTGGTCAAGGCGCTGGCCGGTCGTCAAAGCTTCCAGCTCGGCACCAACCTCGCGGCGTGGCTGTTTCGCATTCAGCGCAACGAGTTCATTTCCGGCCTGCGCCGCCTACGTCCGACCGTTCCGGTCGACACGACGGTCGCCGAGTCGCTCTCGCATCCCCCGCACCAGGAAAGCGGACTGATCATGCGCGAGTTCCTGACCGCCTTCGCGAAGCTGGCGCCGACACAGCGCGAGGCGCTGTTGCTGGCGGTCGTCGAGGGGCAACCCTATGACGTCATCGCCGCGCACACCGGCGTGTCGGTGGGTACGGTGAAGAGCCGAATCTCGCGCGCCCGCGACAGGCTCGAGCACCTGCTGACGGATGGCGATACCGAACCGAAGTCGGACAATATCGCCGACGAGGGTACCGCGACGGCCTCCGAAGCCCACTCCGCAGCTCCGTGACATCTTGAGCGGCTGGCCACATCTCCCAAAAGGGCTGGGGATGTGGCATAGTGAGAGAATGTTATGGGGGAGTGCAGTGGAGCGGACAGGTCCCCTTCGAATGGCCTGCCCTCCATCGAAAGTACATCATGGCAGATGAAGACAGGACGCGGGACCGGACCGCCAGCAACGCGGCCGGTCCACGCAAGAGGAATGCGGAAGAGCGTCCCTTCGATCTTTGGCTGCAGAAGCAGTTGCACGCGATGTACGATGAGATCGCGAGCGAACCGCTGCCGGACGAGCTCATCGGCCTGATCAACCGCGACGCCGCCGCCTCGGACGACGCTAAGCCAAGTCCGCACCGCGAATCAGAGCCTCGGAACAAGAAGAAATAACGGCTGGAAGCTCGCCCTCTTTCCTGACGCCCCTCTTTCCTTACGCCAAGAAGGCTTAGCAGAGCCTGGACCTCGACCATCTGTTTCAGGCGGCGCCCGTCCGCTATACAGGTCGCCCACCGACGCAGAGGACCCGACGATGAAGCTGTTCGATCTTTCCGGCCGCGTGGCCGTCGTTACCGGCGGCAATGGCGGCATCGGCCTCGGAATGGCGAAGGGCATGGCGCAAGCCGGCGCCACGATCGTCGTGGCCGGACGCGACGCGGCCAAGAACACCGCCGCGGTGAAGGAACTCCAGGGCCTCGGCGCCACGGCGAGCGCGATCGCGGTCGATGTCCTGAAAGAGGAGTCCTGCCACGCCCTGATCGCCGACACGGTCAAGCAGCACGGCCGGCTCGATATCCTGGTCAACAATGCCGGCATGAGCATTCGCAAGCAGCCGCAGGATTTCACCGCGGCGGAGTGGCACAAGGTCCTCGACAGCAATCTGACCAGCGCGTTCCTATGCAGCCAGGCCGCGTACCCGGCGATGAAGAAGGCCGGCGCCGGCAAGGTGATCAACATCGGCTCGATGATGTCGATCTTCGGCGCCGCCTTCGCAACCGCCTATGCCGCCAGCAAGGGCGGCATGGTGCAGATGACCAAGGCGATGGCGACCGCCTGGGCCAAGGACAACATCCAGGTGAACTCGATCCTGCCGGGATGGATCGACACCGCCCTCACCCGCCGCGCCCGCGAGCAGGTGGAGGGTCTCCACGAATCGGTGTTGAAGCGCACGCCGGCGGCGCGCTGGGGCGTGCCCGACGATTTTGCCGGCATCGCGGTGTTTCTGGCAGCACCTGCGTCGGATTTCGTCACCGGAGCCGCCATCACCGTCGACGGTGGCTATTCCGTCCAGGGCTGAGAGCGTCCTTTATCTAGGGCGACTCGATCCGGCAGGTGGCGCGATCGACGAAGAGGCTGGTCTCGGGGCCATAGACCGTGAGACCCACGCGCACGCCGCCCCCGACCGCCGGCACGAGGACGCGGGTTTGTTCGACCGGCTTGCCGGCATTGGTGAAGAGGCAATGGATCAACGGCACGACCGTCCTGCCACTGTTGTTGCTAAGGTAGAGCACAACCTGCCAGCGCCGCCCGGGAACGGCGCGCAGCGAGGCATCGCCGATATTCACGATCGGCACCGTCGGCCCCGCCGTGATCGGGACCATGCCCAGGGGCGTGATTTTCGCGCGCTGGACAACGACGCCATCGACACGGACGGCCTGCGCCATCGGGTCGAAGGCCTGGTCGGCCGGCGTGTTCGGCCCGGCAACCAGGCCGACATTGTTCGGTGTCCAGATCTGACCGGTCCTGGGATCGCGAAACTCCGGCACTCCAGCCGACGCCTGCATGTCGACGGAGCTGCGGGTGACTTGGGCGATCACTGGCGCGCTGCCGACCGCTGCCGCGCCGATCGCGAGCACCAGCGAAAAAATCAGCGCCTTGGTCCCCGTACCGCTGGATGCACACATCGCCTGCACCTTCCTTAATATGCCCCGAATGCTCCCGCGAGCGATCACATCGCTTGTGGAGTGTATCTAGGCCATGTCTGGATTTGAAGCGGTCGAGAATCGCGGTGCCGGCGCAGCGGCGTCAATTCATAGCGTCGGAGAGTTGCCCAGGACGCTCGAGATCTTGTCACCGACAGTTCGCATGGAAGCGATCGCGGCGACGGCAATCAGCGAAATGATCAATGTGTATTCCAATGCCATGGCGCCGCGGTGATCTTTCATCATTCGGCGGAAAACAGACAACATGCTTCTCTCCACGACCTCAATCTGGCCGGTTGTTCACCGACCGCCGTCATATGACAGGATGTCGGGAACCGTACTCAAAGCAGATTCCGGGGTCAATTTAATTTGATGTTTGACATTAGGTAATTTATTCAACTTATTGATAATATTACCTAAAAATTGATGATCTAAAGACGATACGAGTCCATCACACGCGCCACCGCCGTCCAGAAGCACAGGCCGGCGAGCAGGCCGGCCAGCCACGGGAAGGCCGCGGGAAACAGGCAGAACAGCACGAACGCCGCGATGGTCTCACTGCCCTCGATCAGCCCCGCGCCATGGAAGAACGATTTCCGCCCGCGTCTGCCGTCGTAAGCCTCGCCGCGCTGGGCGGCCAGGACTGCACGCCCCAGGAACGACGCCGCGGTGCAGACGAACGATGCCAGCAGGATCGCCGCCCAAATCGCGTTGGTTGGGCTGGCGAGCGCAAACCCCACAGGGACGGCTGCGTAGAATGCCATGTCGCACATGATGTCGAGATAGCCGCCGAACGGTGTCGGCGTGCCGTGCCGCGCGATCGGCCCATCGACGCCGTCAATCAGTCGATTGAACAGGATCAGCAGCAAGGCCAGGCCGTACCAGCCCTGCGCCAGAACTGGCACGGCCAAGAGCCCGATGGCCAGTCCGGCGAGGCTTGCGCCGTTGGCCGATACACCGCGTCCGGCCAGCCAGGCTCCGGCGCGATTGAGGGGAGGATCGATCAGACGGCGCAGAACAGGATCGAACATGGCGCCGCGGCGCGATCAGCGAGGCGCCGACGGACCCGAATCGACCGCGCGCAGGGACACGACATCTGCCTGGGGGGCGGCCGCCTTCAGGTCCTGCAAGACCTGCCGGCGATAGGCCAACCAGCTGAACGGGATCAACGCCACATAGACGAGGCCGATCAGCGACGACGCGATCCAGGGGGCGCTCGCGAGCACGCCCATGACCAGCGCGGCTCCCAGCAGGGACGGCAGTACGAGGTGGCGCGGCACCCTTCCCTTCTTGAAGGAATAGGTCGGCAGCCGGCTCACCATCAGGCCGCCGACGGCGACCAGGACCGTTCCCACGACCAGCGCATGACGGGGCCAGGCCGCTTCGATCTCGAAGCTCACCATCAGTGGAATCAGGGCAAGCAACGCGCCCGCCGGCGCCGGGACGCCCGTGAAGAACGATCCGGTCCAGACCGGTGGCGGCGTATCGGAGACGAGGGCCGTATTGAAGCGTGCCAGCCGTAGCGCCGAGCAGATGGGAAACATCAACGTCACCACCCAACCCAACGCGCCGCCGTCCTTCAGGGAGGCGAGGTAGAGCACGAGCGCCGGCGAGACGCCGAAGCAGAGGAAATCCGACAGCGAATCGAGCTCGGCGCCGAAGCGGCTGGTGACGCCCAAGCGGCGCGCGACGCGACCGTCGAGAGCATCGAAAATCGCGGCCACGATGATGGCGATGACGGCAAGGGTCATCTCGCCTTGCAAGGCGAAGCGAATGGCCGTCAGACCCGAACACAGGGCAGCAAGCGTCAGGATATTGGGGATCAGGCGATTGATCGAAAAGCCGTGCAAACCGCCTCGACGCCAGGGGGAATCGCTGTCCATGGCAGCCTCCTAGAATTCGATCGCCAGGCGCGGACCGGCCACAACGGGGTCGAGTTCGGCCATGACCGTCTCGCCGCCGATCATGCGCTGCCCGGGGGCCACCAGCAAACGGGCGCCGTGGGGCAGGTAGAGGTCGGTACGGCTGCCGAAGCGGATATGGCCGAAGCGCTCGCCGGCGACCACCGCCTGCCCCGGCTTGACGTAGCAGACGATCCGACGCGCCACCCAGCCGGCGATCTGGACGCAGCCGATCACCCGGCCGTCGGGCCGGCGAAGCGCGAGCGCCATGCGCTCGTTTTCATCGCTCGCCTTGTCGGCGGCGGCATTCAGAAACTTGCCGGGGCGATAGGCCACGACATCGATCGACGCGGCACACGGGGCACGGTTGATGTGGACGTCGAAGACGCTGAGGAAGATCGACACGCGCGTGAGTGCTTCGCTGCCCAAGCCGAGTTCGGGTGGTGGCACCGCATCGACGATCATCTGCACCAACCCGTCAGCCGGCGCGATCAGGAGACCGTCGTCCTGGGGCACGCCGCGCGGCGGATCACGGAAGAAGTAGATCGACCACAGCGTCAGGATCATCAACGGCCAGAACAGCCATGCCACGCCGGTCAAGGCGGCGAGAAAGGTCGCGCCGGCGAACATGGCGATGAAGCGCCATCCGTCAGCGAGGATCGGCACGAGGAAATTGGCCAGCATGAACGCTCTCTATCGCCCGGTGATCTTCAGTCGCCCTTGGGCAGGGTGAAAACTTGGCCCGGGTATATCAGATGGGGGTTGAGAATCTGATCTTTATTGGCCTTGAAAATCGTCGTGTGACGCCAACCCTCGCCGTAGTGCACGCGCGCGATGTTCCACAGATTGTCGCCCCGCACCACGTAAAGCCGCTTGCCGTCACCGCCGGGAGCCGGCGCCACGGCCACCCGTTCGAACGGCAATTCGAGGCGGGCGACGGGTTTGCCGTCTGGCGCCAGCCGGTCGACTCGCAGCTTGTGCTTGCCGTGGTCGATGGGGCTGGACGGCGCCAGCCGCCAGCGACCGTCCGTGCCTGCAATGCCTTCGGCGACGATCTTGTCATCGACATAGGCCCGTATCGTCGTTCCCGGCGACGCCTGACCGGAGATCGTGGCCTGGCCGCGGTCATCGTAGTCGACCGTCGAGATGACAAGATCACCCGACTTCGGCACGCCGGCCGCGGACGGCGGCTGCACCAGCGTGGCGGCGCCCTTGGCGGGCGCGATCATCACCAGCGTCTCTTCCTTGGAAGCGGGCGCGCCGGCTGCCGGCGGCTGCGGGACGACGGCGATCACGACCTGATCCGATGTGACGGGAGCACGGCCCTCGATATGCTGGATCACGCGAAGCTCGTGCTGACCGGGAGCGAGCGGTGGCTCCTGTGCGATGATCACCCACTCGCCACGCGCGTCGGCCACGGCACTCGCGATCTCCTTGCCGCCGTCGAGTAGCAGGACCTTGGCGCCTGGCGCCGCGCGTCCCGCGACGACCGCCCGACCATCCGGGCCGATGCGGGCGACATCGAAAGTCGGCATCGTGACCGGCTCAGCGGGGGCGGGCACCGCCTGGGGCGTCGATGAGGCCTGAGGCGCCGCTGTCGGTGACGCTGCGTTTGGTGGAACCGATGCTGCTGAAGCGGCGGGCACGACGGCTGCCGGCTTGGTGGCCAGGTCGATTGCCGCCTGCTCGGTCACCTTGCCACGCCAAGCAACGGCGAGGGCGACAGCAATGACGGCCGCGCCACCCCCGACCAGCCAGAAAACAGTGCGTGACATCACCCTCCCAACGGTGCGACGACCGACCGCCCTTGGCGTCGCGCCCTCTCTTGGGGGAAATGATACCATGCCACCCCGATCCGGAAAGACATCGGATCGACTGTAAAAAGAAGCCTCCGTGTCCGATTCCACCTCCCTCCGCCCCGCCTCCCTCTGTGTCTTCTGCGGCGCCCGCTTCGGTATCGATCCCGCCACACGCGAGACCGCCGTCCAGCTGGGCACCTTGCTCGCTCAAGAGGACATAACGCTCGTCTATGGCGGCGGGGGCGTCGGCCTGATGGGACTGGTGGCCAATGCCGCCCTGGCGGGCGGCGCGACCGTGATCGGCGTCATCCCTCAGTTCCTGCTGCAGCGCGAGGCGGGCCACCCGGCCCTGACCAAGACCGTCGTGGTCGAGACCATGCACGAGCGCAAATTGCAGATGTTCGAGCGTTCCGACGCCTTTGTGGTCCTGCCCGGCGGCATCGGTACCTTGGAAGAATTCTTCGAGGTCCTGTCCTGGCGGACCCTGGGCCTCCACAGCAAGCCGATCGTGATCATCGACCAGGGCGGCTACTGGCAGCCCCTGGCCGCCCTCCTCCGGGGCGTCGTGGAAGGCGGTTTCGCCGAACGAACCCATCTCGACCATGTCGCCTTCGTGAGCGAGCTGAAAGACGTCCTGCCCGCTATTGCGGCAATGCCCCGCACCGCCGGCTTCGAGAAGCGCCTGGACCGGATCTGACGCACAGGCAGCGTCCTTCTTACTAGCTACTAGCCCGGGTGAAGACCCGGCGCCTCCTGGCCCGTCCGTGCCACATACTCCGTGTAGCCGCCGCCGTACTGATGAACGCCCGCGGGCGTCAGTTCCAGAACCCGGTTCGAGAGCGCGGCCAGGAAGTGGCGATCGTGCGACACGAACAGCATGGTGCCCTCGAACTCCGCCAGAGCTGCGACCAGCATCTCCTTCGTGGCCATGTCCAGATGGTTTGTCGGCTCATCAAGAACCAGAAAGTTCGGCGGGTCGAACAGCATCTTGGCCATGACCAGACGCGCCTTCTCGCCGCCGGACAATACGCGGCAGGGCTTCTCGATATCGTCGCCGGAGAAGCCGAAGCAACCGGCCAGCGAGCGTAGCGCCCCCGTTCCTGCCTGCGGGAACGACTCGTCGAGCGACTCGAAAACCGTATCGTCGCCGTCCAGCAGGTCCATGGAGTGCTGGGCGAAATAGCCCATCCTGACGCTGGCGCCGAGGGTCACGGTGCCCTGGTCCGGCTCGGTCTCGCCGGCCACCAGCTTCAGCAGCGTGGATTTGCCCGCGCCATTGGCGCCCAGGACGCACCAACGTTCCTGTCGGCGCATGCGCAAATCGAGCCCGGCATAGATCGGCTGCGTGCCATAGCCCTTGTGAACGTCCTTGAAGCTCACGACGTCGTCGCCCGAGCGGGGCGGCGCGCGGAACTCGAACTGGACGGACTGGCGACGCCGGGGCGGTTCCACTTTCTCGATCTTGTCCAGCTTCTTCACCCGGCTCTGGACCTGGGCGGCATGGGACGCACGCGCCTTGAAGCGCTCGATGAACTTCATCTCCTTGGCGAGCATCGCCTGCTGGCGCTCGAACTGCGCCTGGCGCTGCTTCTCGCCCACCGCGCGCTGCTGCTCGTAGAAATCGAAGTCGCCCGAATAGGTGATGAGCGACCCGCCATCGATCTCGATGACCTTGCCGATGATGCGGTTCATGAACTCGCGATCGTGCGACGTCATCAGCAACGCGCCCTCATATTTCTTGAGGAAGTCTTCTAGCCAGATCAGGCTCTCGAGATCGAGATGGTTGCTCGGCTCATCGAGCAGCATGCCGTCGGGCCGCATCAGCAGGATGCGGGCGAGCGCCACGCGCATTTTCCAGCCGCCGGAGAGCAGGCCGACGTCGCCGTCCATTCGTTCCTGGCTGAAGCTCAGGCCCGCGAGCACCTCGCGCGCCCGGGCATCCAGCGCATAGCCATCCAGCTCCTCGAAGCGCCCCTGCACCTCGCCATAACGCTCGACGAGGGCGTCCATGTTATCGGCCTGCTCCGGATCGGCCATCGCCGCCTCGAGTTTGGCGATCTCGACGGCCAGCGCACTCACCGGCCCGACACCATCCATCACGGCCGCGACGGCGCTCATGCCCGACATTTCGCCGACATCCTGGCTGAAATAGCCGATGGTCATGCCGGGATCGATCGTCACCTGACCGTCATCGGGCCCTTCCCCGCCCGAGATCATCCGGAAAAGCGTCGTCTTGCCGGCGCCATTGGGTCCGACAAGCCCCGCCTTCTCCCCCTTCTGGATGCCCATCGACGCGTCGATGAACAGGATCTGATGGCCGTTCTGCTTGCTGATGTTATCGAGACGAATCATGGGGCACGTGCTGGCGGGAAAGCCGCCGCAACGCAAGCCATAGCCCGATGACGGTATTGCGGCTGATTGTCCCCTGCCGTCCGGGAAAAGGCCCGAAAAACGGATTAGCCCCGCGCCCGGCCGGCCCGCCGCGCCGAAGATTGCCTTTACCGCCCCGGTGGTGCAACAAGACGGGCCAAATTCAGCAATAGATCAACCCAGCCGAACCCAAAGCGGCGCACGGAGGTGCAACTATGTCGGATCTCGAAATCGTCTGGACGAAGGTCGACGAGGCCCCCGGGCTTGCGACGTTTTCCCTGCTGCCGATCGTCGAGGCCTTCGTGGCCACCGCCGGCGTGAAGATGAAGCTGAAGGACATTTCGCTGACCGGCCGCATCATCGCCAACTTCCCCGACAAGCTTAAGCCCGGGCAGAAGATCAACGACGAGCTGGCCGAACTCGGCAAGCTGGCGACGCGTCCCGAAGCCAACATCATCAAATTGCCCAACATCTCCGCCTCGATCCCGCAGCTCAAGGCCGCGATCAAGGAGTTGCAGGGCAAGGGCTACGACGTCCCGAACTATCCGGACAGCGACGCGACCCCGGCGGACAAGGAAATCCGTGCCCGCTACAGCAAGGTGCTCGGCAGCGCCGTCAATCCCGTCCTGCGCGAGGGCAATTCCGACCGCCGCGCCGCCGGCGCCGTGAAGCAGTACGCGCGCAAGCATCCGCACAAGATGGGCGCCTGGAGCAAGGACTCGAAGACGCGCGTGGCGACCATGTCGGGCGGCGACTTCTACGGGTCGGAAGTCGCGACGACCATCGCGGCGCCGACCACTGCCCGCATCGAGCTGGTTGGCAGCGACGGCACGACCACGGTGCTGAAGCCGAAGATTCCACTGAAGGCCGGCGAGATCATCGACTGCTCGGTGATGAACGTTAAGGCACTGCGCGCTTTCTACGCCGCTGCGATCGAGACTGCGAAGAAGGACGGCATCCTGTTCTCGCTGCACCTCAAGACGACCATGATGAAGATCTCCGATCCCATCCTGTTCGGTCATTGCGTTTCGGTGTTCTTCGCCGACGTGTTCGAGAAGCACGGCGACACGTTCAAGAAGCTTGGCATCGATCCCGACAACGGCCTGAACGATCTGCTGACCCGCATCGAGACGCTGCCGGAGGCCGAGAAGGCCGCCATCAAGGCCGACATCCAGGCCGAGTACGCGAAGCGGCCCGGCCTCGCCATGGTCAATTCCGACAAGGGAATCACCAACCTGCATGTGCCGAGCGACGTGATCATCGATGCCTCGATGCCGGCGATGATCCGCGAGTCGGGCAAGATGTGGGGCGCCGACGGCAAGCTGCACGACGTCATCGCCGCGATCCCCGATCGTTGCTACTCGACGCTGTTCCAGGCCACGATCGAGGACTGCAAGGCGCATGGCGCCTTCGACCCGAAGACGATGGGCTCGGTGCCGAACGTCGGCTTGATGGCACAGCAGGCCGAGGAATACGGCTCGCACGACAAGACCTTCGAGGTCGCCACGGGCGGAACGGTGCGCGTGGTTGCCGAGGACGGCACGGTCCTGATGGAACAGAAGGTCGAGACCGGTGATGTCTTCCGCATGTGCCAGGTCAAGGACGAGCCGATCCAGGACTGGGTCAAGCTCGCGGTGCGCCGCGCGCGTCTGAGCAACACCCCGGCGGTATTCTGGCTCGACGCCAAGCGCGCCCACGACGCGCAGTTGATCGCCAAGGTCGAGAAGTACCTGAAGAACGAGGACACGAAGGGTCTCGACATCCGCATCCTGACGCCGGTCGAGGCCATCAAGTTCTCGTTCGATCGCATTCGCCAGGGGCTCGACACCATCTCCGTCACCGGCAACGTGCTGCGCGACTACCTGACCGACCTCTTCCCGATCATGGAGCTGGGCACGTCGGCCAAGATGCTGTCGATCGTGCCGTTGCTGGCCGGCGGCGGTCTGTTCGAGACCGGTGCAGGCGGCTCGGCGCCCAAGCATGTCGAACAGTTCGACCACGAAGGGTATCTGCGCTGGGATTCGCTGGGCGAATTCCTGGCGCTTGGCGCTTCGCTGGAACATCTGGCGCAGAGAACCGGGAATGAGGACGTGAAGGTCCTGGCCGAGACGCTCGATGAGGCCAACGGCAAGATCCTCGAAGACAACCGTTCGCCGGCACGAAAGGTCGGCGAACTGGACAATCGTGGCAGCCACTTCTATCTGGCGAAGTATTGGGCAGAGGCGCTGGCCCGGCGGGATAACAGCACGGGCCTGTCGGCCCGCTTCAAGCCGCTGGCGGAGGCGCTGGCCGCCAATGAGGCCAAGATCGATGCCGAGCTGATCGCCGCGCAGGGCAAACCGGTGGATACCGGCGGTTATTATCTCCCCGATCAGAGCAAGACATCGGCAGCGATGCGGCCGAGCGCGACGTTGAACGCGGCGCTCGCCGCTCTTTGATGCGGCGTTGACAATTGATCGTCGGGGGCGCCGACGGTTGCCGCACCGGCTGGGTAGTCTGCCGGCGCGACACCGACGGCACGTTGGACATAAGAGTTGTGAAGACCCTCGCAGAAGCCTGCGAGGGTCTTTCCATTTTGGCCGTCGACATGCCGATCGGCCTCACCGATACGCCCCGCCCCGGCCGCGCCTGCGAGAGCGAGGCGCGCGCCCTGATGCCGGGCAAGGCAAGCTCGGTCTTCCCGACTCCCTGTCGCCCAGCGCTGGCCTGCACGACGCACGCCGAGGCCAACGCCATCAGCCGGAAACTGGGCCTCGGCCTCAATCAGCAGACATTCCATCTGTTTCCCAAGATGCGCGAGATCGACGAACTTCTGCGCGGCAGCCGCAAACTCTGGCGCATCGTCTACGAGGCGCACCCCGAACTCGCCTTCACGCGCATGAACGGCGGCAAACCGGTGCTTGCCAAGAAGCGAAAGCCCGACGGCTTCGCCGAACGGCTGAAGCTACTCGCCAGGCACGGCTTCAAATGGAAGCCGATCGCGGTCTCCGGAGCCGCCCGCGATGACGTGCTCGACGCCATGGCGGTGTGCCGGACCGCAATGCAGATCGCCGAAGGAACGGCGACACGGCTCGGCCCCGCGCGCGAGCGTGACCGCTACGGCCTGCCGATGAACATCTGGTACTGACCTACTCCGGCTTGATGCCGGCGGCCTGCAGCACGGGCACCCAGATTGCCTCCTGAATCTTGAGCCAGTCGGCGAGTTGCTGCGGGGTGCCGCCCATGGCGACGAAGCCGCGCTTCTTGAGGTCGTCCTTCCCCTCGGGCGTTGACACCGCGTCGTTCAGCGCCTTGTTCAGCTTGGTGACGACCGCGGGCGGCGTGCCAGCCGGGGCTAGCAGCGTATAGACGATTGTGCCGTCGACATGGCCCGCGCCCAGTTCCTTGAAGGTGGGAATGGTCGGCGCCAGCGCCGAGCGCTCCAGCGACGCCATCGCGTAGGGCTTGAGCTTGCCGGCCGCGATCTGCGCCGCGACGCTGGTGATGCTCGACATGCCGAGCTTGATGTGACCGCCCAGCAGGTCGGTGACCAGCGGCCCGGTGCCCCGGAACGGCACGTGCGTCAGCTTGATGCCGTTCAGCATGGCGAACTGCTCGGCCGACAAATGCATCGGTGTCGTCAGTCCAGCCGTGCCGTATTGCACGGCGCCGGGCGCCGCCTTGGCTGCCGCGATGATCGCCTTGAGGTCTGCCCATGGTGCGTCGGCGCTGCCGACGAGCACCGACTCCTGCTTGGCGATGAAGCCGACCGGCACGAAAGCGGTCTTGGCATCGAAGCCGAGCTTGGCGACGATGTAGGGATAGAGCGGCAGGTTGTTGGCGCTGACGACCATCCAGTGACCGTCGGCCGGCTGCTTGGCCACGAATTCGTGCGCGATGCTGCCGCCACCTCCGCCCTTGTTGTCGATGATCACGGTGGCGCCGCCGAGCGCGCGTTGCATCGGTTCCTGGATGGCGCGCGCCAGCGCGTCCGTACCGCCACCCGGCGGGAACGGCACGACGATGTGTACCGGCTGCGACGGAAAGCTCTGTGCGTAAACGGGCAGTCCGCCCGCCGCAGTCGCGGCGAGCGGAAGGAGAAGCAGGGAACGCCGTGTGTTCATCGGTCGGTCGAAGCCCGGACCGCCGCAGCACCGCCGACCGTATCGATGGTCTGACCGGTATCGGTCAGCTTGCCGTTGTCGTTCTTGAACACCTGCATATTCCTTTGGTTCATGTTCCCGACGACCAGGCCGGAGCCATCGCGCGAGAACGACACGCCCTGCGACCAGCCGCCGATCGGCGCCTCGCTCACCTTGGTGAGCGTGTTTCCATCAAGGCGGTACATGACCACCATGCCCTTCGGCTTGTACTGCGGCGCGTCCTTTGGCCGGGTCGAACCGCCATGCGCCACACCGGCGATCCACTTTCCATCGCTCGACATCATCATGCCTTCGAGATTCTCGTGGCCGATGTCTGCCGTACCGGCGATCTTGCCGCCACCAGCGAGGTCGATGACCGTCAGAATGCCGTTGGCCTTCGGATCGCCCAGGCTTGCGACGACCGCAGTCTTGCCGTCCGGGGTCACCGACACGGCATAGGGCCGCGGCGCCACATCGAGCACGGCAGACGAGGTGATGTTGTCGCCGCCGAGCTTCATGAGCTCGACCTTCGCATCACCGTTGCGCGTGACGACGCCGGTCGAACCGTCGGGCGAGACCGCCATGTGGCTCAACAAGGTCTTGGCGTCCATCAAAGGCACGGTCTTCAAGACCTTCACCTGCTTGCCGTCGATCGACAGAATCGAGATCGAGCCGGCCATCCGATTGGCGACGTATGCCCGCTTGCCGTCCTTGGTGATGAATATGCCTGCAGCACCGGGGCCAGTGTTCAGCGTGTCGAGGATCTTGCGATCCTTGAGGTCGATAACGGTCACCCGGTCATCGGGCACAAGCTTGGTGGGATCGGCCGGATCGATCTTCGATGAGGACGCCACGAGGGCGATCGACTCGTCTGGGGTGATCGCAACCGAGAGCGGCGGACCGACGACGCTGCCGGGTACATTGTTGACCGTGCCCAGCACCTTCACCGGCAGCGCACCAAGATCGACGATGGTGATGGTGTCCGGCGGCGGGTTGGCGACGTTCTTGTTGACGCCGTTTGCCTGCGTGATCTTGTGATCGTTCGAGGAAACGGCGATCTGGGCATGCACCTGGGTGGCGCCGAGACTCAACGCAACGCAAACGCCCGCAATAACGGTGTTCCGCATGGGTCTTCCTCCTCGGCTGGCTCCATTTTCCAGAGCATTCGAGCCGTGCGGAAGCTTAGCGCCTGCAGGTGGCGCGCGAAATCACATTCCTGTTGCCGAGCCCCTGAGGGGATCAAACCATCCCGAGCGCGTGCTTGTAGACGTCGAGCAGCGTCTCCTGCTCCGCCCGGTCGGCAGCATCCATCTGGCGGAGCGAAACGACCTTCCGCATGGTCTTGACGTCGTAGCCGACGCCCTTCGCTTCCGAATAGACATCCTTGATGTCGCCACCGATGGCCTTGCGCTCTTCCTCGAGCTTCTCGATCCGCTCGACGAAGCTCTTCAGCCGGTCGGCCGAAACCGGCCCGGCCTTGGTCTTCTTGGAAACGGCGCTTCCGTCCGGCATGTCCTCAACTCCTAGGGTCCAGTCAGGCGGACCATAGGAGCCGAGGGCATGTCGGCTCAATGACGCTGTTGCGATGAAAGATGGGGATAACGGGGACCGTCCGGGCGAGCTTCAGCCGTGCTTGTGCTGGCCCTTGTCGAAGGCCTTCTTCCGGTCGCCCGAGGCTTCCTTCTGGTGCTTGGCCTTCCACTCGTCGTAGGGCATGCCGTAGACGATCTCGCGGGCCTTCGGGTCGGTGACCTCGATGCCCTGCTTGCCTGCCTCCTCGCGATACCAGCGCGACAGGCAATTGCGGCAGAAGCCCGCCAGATTCATCATATCGATGTTCTGGACGTCGGTGCGCTCCTGCAGATGCGCGACCAGCCGGCGGAAAGCGGCGGCTTCGAGGTCGGTGCGGGTCTTGTCGTCCATGGCGATCTCCTGGGACGTTTGGGCCTTGGCTGCGGATATAGGCTCAGCCCAGGGCCACCGCAACGGCGGCACGGATCGCCGGCGCCAGCCGCCGCCCCCAGGCGCGCGCTTCGTCCGAGGTGCCGATCAGGTCCTGGCGGACTTCAAGCGAGCAATGCGGCAGGCCGCGTGGTCGCGCATGGGCCGTGAGCGTGTATTCATAGGAGGCGCGCGCCGAATAAGGCTCGTTGTCGCCCACCACCAGGGAGGGATCGCGCCGCAACTCGGCGAGCAGCGGCTCCGGCAGGCGCGGATCGTCGTTCCACAGCACGCCGACATGCCAGGGGCGCTGGAAGCCGTTCATCTCGGGCGTAAAGCTGTGCATCACCAGCATGGCAACGGGCCGCCCGCCCGCCGTCATCCGGTCCAGGTGACGGTCGACCTCGTGGTGGTAGGGCCAGAAGCACGCCTCGGCGCGCGCGTCGATCTGTTCCTTGGTGAGGGAGCGATTCGCCGGAACATGGACGCCGTCGCTGATCTCCGGCGTCGATCCCTCGCCGCCCGGCCAACGGTTACAATCGATCACCAGCCGCGAATAGCCCGATGCCACGAGAGGCGCATCGAGGGTGGAGGCGAGTTCGATCGCCGCTTCGAGGCCGCCGATATCCCAACCGATGTGACGTGCAAGCTCGTCTTCGGAGATGCCGAGATCGCCCAAGGCCTTGGGGACGGCCTTGCTGGCATGATCGCAGAGCAGAAGGAGCGGCGCCGCGCCTTTCTCGTTGAAGACGGAATACGGCGGCGGATCGCCGGGTCCGAGGAGTTGTTGCATCGCGCCCCTATAGTGCGAAGATTGCCCAAATGAAAGATGCCGATGCCCGCGCCCTGTTGCGCGACCTGTTCGATGCCGCACTGGCAGCCGCCCGCCCCGCCACCTGCCTCGCGCCTTACATCGCCAAGCTCGCGCCGCCTAAAGGCCGCACGATCTTGATCGGCGCCGGCAAGGCAAGTGCCGCAATGGCGCGCGCGGTCGAAGACCAGTGGCCGTATCCGCTCGATGGTCTCGTCGTCACCCGTTACGGCTATGGCGAGACCTGCAAGCGCATCGAGATCGTCGAGGCCGCACACCCTGTGCCCGACGAAAAGGGCCGCGCCACCGCCGGCCGCATCCTCGAAAAGGTGAAGGGCCTCACGGAAGACGACTTGGTGCTCTGCCTCATCTCCGGCGGTGCCTCGTCGCTGCTGGCGCTTCCCGCTCCCGGCCTGTCGCTGGCCGACAAGCAGGAGGTCAATCGCGCGCTGCTGAAGTCGGGCGCCAACATCGTCGAAATGAATACGGTGCGAAAGCACCTCTCGGCCATAAAGGGCGGCCGACTGGCAATTGCCGCCCAGCCCGCGCACGTGCTGTCGTGGCTGATCTCCGACGTGCCCAACGACGATCCCGGTGTGATCGGCTCCGGGCCCACCGTGGCGGACCGCACGACCTTCGCCGAAGCATTGGCGGTGCTCGCCAAATACCGCATCGATCCGCCCGCTGCCGTGCGCGCGCATCTCGAGGCGGGTGCCGCAGGCAAGATCGAAGAAACACCCAAACCTGCCGACCCGAGGCTTAAGCGCGTCGAGACCATTGTGGTCGCGACTCCGAAGCAATCTCTCGACGCCGCCGCGGCGGTCGCGCGGTCGCGCGGCTGTGTCGTGGTGATGCTGGGCGATAATCTTGAAGGCGAGGCGCGCGAACTGGGTGCGGCGCACGCCCGTCGCGCGCTCGACCTGGTAAAACGCGCCACCAAGCCAACCGTCGTCCTCTCCGGTGGCGAGACGACGGTGACGGTGCGCGGCAAGGGCCGTGGCGGCCGCAACGTCGAGTATCTGCTCGGCAAGGCGATCGAGGCGGATGGTGCACCGCAGATCTGGGGGCTCGCTGCCGATACCGATGGTGTCGATGGCGCGGAGGAAATCGCCGGCGCCATCTTCACTCCGGATTCGCTGGCGCGCGCGCTGGCCAAGGGGCACGATCCCAAGGCGATGCTGCAGAACAATGACGGCCACAGCTTCTTCGAGAGTCTGGGCGACAGCCTGGTCACCGGGCCGACCCGGACCAACGTCAACGATTTCCGTGCCACCCTGATCGTGCCTCATTGATTCCGAGGGCCACATGACGACCTACACCGGTTCCTGCCATTGCGGCGGTATCGCCATCCGCTTCGAGTCGGAAAAGAAGCCCGAGGAGATGCGGGTCGGCCGCTGCGGTTGCAGCTTCTGCCGCCGCCACGGCGCGCGGACCCTGGGCGATCCGGCGGGATCGGTCGAATTCCATGCCAAGCCAGGCGCTCTTTCCCGCTACCGCTTCGGGCTCGGGATCACCGACTACCTGCTGTGCGCAAAATGCGGCGCCTATGTCGGCGCCGTCATGCCGGATGAAAGCGGGCCGATCGGTATCGTCAACGTCAATTCACTCGACATCCGCGACACATTCGATCCCGCGCCCGCACTGCACCATTACGACGGCGAGGACGAGGCCCGGCGCCGCAGCCGCCGCCGAAAGTTCTGGATGAAGACGACCGTGATCGCCTAACGTCCTCCCATGGCTGTACTTGGAGTAATTGCCGACGATTTCACCGGCGCGACCGACATCGCGGGCATGCTGGTCAAGGGTGGCATGCGCACGATCCAGACGATCGGCGTGCCGCCCAAAGGCGGAATTCCCGATGACGTCGATGCCGTCGTTGTCGCGCTCAAGACCCGCTCGATCTCGGCAAAGGAAGCCATCGCCCAGTCGCTCGATGCGCTGAAGGCACTTCAGGCAGCCGGCTGCGTCCGCTTCTTCTTCAAATACTGCTCGACCTTCGATTCGACCGATGCCGGCAACATCGGCCCGGTGGGCGACGCATTGCTCGATGCGCTCAAGTCCTCACAGGCCATCTACTGCCCAGCCTTTCCAGTGAACGGACGCACGATCTTCTTCGGCTACCTGTTCGTGGGCGACCTGCTGCTATCGGACACGCACATGCGGCACCATCCGCTGAATCCGATGACGGATTCGAGCCTGGTCCGCGTGCTTGCCCGCCAGACGACGCACAAGGTTGGACTGGTGGCGCTGAAGCAGGTGCAGTCCGGCTCGGCGGCCCTGCGTGCGGCGCTCGACAAGCTGGGTGCTGAAGGTGTTCGCCACGTCGTCGTCGATGCCGTGGCAGATACCGATCTTGGGATCATCGGCGAGGCGATCGGCGACGATGTGCTCGTCACCGGCGGTTCCGGCGTCGCTCTCGGCCTGCCTGCCGCCTATCGCCGCCGTGGACTGCTGACGCGCAAACCCAATGCCGACACGCTGCCGAAGGTCGGCGGCACGGCGGCGGTGCTCGCCGGCTCCTGCTCGGCGGCCACCCTCGGCCAGATCGCCGCCTTCAAGGGCCCACACCTGGCGCTCGACACCGATGCCATCTGCCGTGGCGAACCCGTGGCTGAGAAGGCGCTGGCCTGGGCCAGAGACAAGCTCGGCAATGGACCCATCCTGCTCTCCGCCAGCGACAAGCCGGAGGTGGTGAAAGCACTGCAGGCGAAATACGGCGTCGAGAAGTCGAGTCAGGCAATCGAGAAAACGATGGCCGCCCTTGCGCGTGGCCTGGTGGCGGCCGGCGTCGGTCGCCTCGTCGTTGCCGGCGGCGAGACCTCGGGCGCGGTCGTTAGCGCCCTCGACGTGACGGCGCTGCGCATCGGACCGGAGATCGATCCCGGCGTGCCGTGGACCGCGTCGGTCGGAAAGAAGCCGCTGTTGCTGGCGCTGAAGTCAGGCAACTTCGGCGCGCCGGATTTCTTCAGCAAAGCCTTCGAGCGCCTATGAGCACCAAGGAGTCCAAGGCCCGCGACGACATCTGCGCGCTCGGCGCCAAGCTCGCGGCCCGCGGCCTGTGTCCCGGCACGTCGGGCAACATCAGCATGCGTATCGACGACGGCTGGCTGATGAGCCCGACCAATTCGTCGCTGGGTGAACTCGATCCGGGCCAGCTCTCCAAGCTCGATCTCTCGGGAAAGCACGTGGCGGGCGATCCGCCGACCAAGGAAGCGCTGCTTCATCGCTCGGTCTACGACGTGCGGCCCAAGGATCGCGCCATCGTGCATCTTCATTGCACGCATGCCGTGGCGATCTCCTGCCTCGATCCGTCCTGCCACCACAGCGCCGAGAGCACCCTGCCGCCGATCACACCCTACTTCGTGATGCGGGTCGGCAAGCTGCCGCTGGTGCCCTACTTCAAGCCGGGCGATCCCGAGCTCGCCGATGCCATCCGAGAGTATGCGACCGGCCATCGCGCCGTGCTGCTGGCCAACCACGGCCCGGTGGTGGCCGGAACCTCGCTGTCGGCCGCCTCCGCCTCGATCGAGGAACTGGAGGAAACCGCCAAGCTCCATCTGCTCCTCCAAGGCCTCAAGACGCGTACCCTGTCCGACTTCCAGGTACGCGAAGTCGAAGAAGCCTTCCCCTCTTGACGGGACAACAACAATGCCCAAGCTCGCCGCCAACCTGTCGTGGATCTACCAGGAAGTTCCGTTCCTGCAGCGCTTCGGCGCCGCCGCGGCGCATGGCTTCAAGGCGGTCGAAATCCTGTTTCCGTACGAGGCGCCAGCCGCCGACATTGCGGCCGAACTGAAGAAGCACAAGCTCACGCAGGCCCTGTTCAATCTGCCACCGGGCGACTGGAGCAAGGGCGAGCGCGGGCTCGCTGCCCTGCCCGGCCGCGAGGCCGAGTTTGCCGCAGCACTTGAGAAGGCACTCGACTACGCCAAGGTGCTGGAGTGCCAAACCCTGCATGTCATGTCGGGCATGATCGCGCCGGGCGCCGACACCAAGGCCATGCATCGTACCTTCGTCTCGAACCTCAAGAAGGTCTGCGACCGCACGGCCAAGAGCGGCCTCACGATCGTGATGGAGCCGATCAACCACCGCGACATTCCAGGCTACTTCACCAACACGACCGATCAGGTGAAGCAGATCATCGAGGAAGTGGGCGCGCCGCACCTGAAACTGCAGCTCGACCTCTATCATATGCAGGTGACCGAAGGGGATCTGCAGAAGCGCACCGAGCGGCTGTTCCCGATCACTGCCCACGTCCAGATCGCGGGCAACCCGGACCGCAACGAACCCGACGTCGGCGAAGCCAATCACCTCTACCTGCTCGATGTCCTCGATCGGCTGGGCTACCAGGGTTACGTCGGTCTCGAATACAAGCCCAAGACCACGACCGGCGCGGGCCTCGGCTGGGCTGCCAAGTACGGCATCAAGGCCTGATCGATGACGGACAAGAACACGCCGGTGGTCGCCTTCGTCGGCCTGGGGTCGATGGGCCTCGGCATGGCGAAGAACCTTTTAAAGCACGGCCACAAAGTGATCGGTGTCGATCCCAGCGCCGCTGCACACGAGGCTTTTGCGGCGGCCGGCGGCACGACCGCCGCCACACCGGCTGCCGCAGCAGCGAGCGCGGATGTGGTGGTTGTCGCCGTGGTAAATGCGCAGCAGGTCGAGACGGTTCTTTATGGCGAGGGCGGTGCCGCGGCGACCTTGCGCAAGGGTGGCCTGGTCATGCAGTGCGCGACCGTTCCGCCAGCCTTCGCCCGCGCGCTGGGCGAGCGGTTGGCCGTGAGTGGCCACATGCTGCTAGACGCACCGATGTCTGGCGGTCGCGCCCGTGCCGAAAGCGGTCAACTTACCTTCATGGCCTCCGGCGCCCCGCAGGCCTTCGCGACGGCCGAGTCCATCCTGTCGGCGACCGCGGCGAAAGTCTTCCGCCTGGGCGATGCCGCCGGCATCGGCTCTCTGGTGAAGACGGTGAACCAGCTTCTGGCCGGCGTGCACATCGCCACTGCCGCCGAAGCCATGGCGCTCGCGGCGAAGGCCGGGGCCGACACGCGCGCCGTTTACGAGGTGATCTCGGCCAGTGCCGGCAATTCCTGGATGTTCGAGAACCGTGTGCCGCATATGCTCGACGACGATTTCTCCCCGCTCTCGGCGGTCGAGATCTTCGTAAAGGACCTCGGGCTGGTGCTGAATACCGGACACGAACATCGCCTGCCGTTGCCCATGGCGGCAGCCGCTCATCAGCTTTTCCTCGCCGCCGCCGGCGCCGGTTGGGGCCGGCTGGATGACGCCGCCGTGGTAAAGGTCTACGAGCAGGCGGGTGACTTCAAAGTGTCGTCACCGAAGAAGTAGACTGGGGCCGATGCGTCGTCAGCGTTTCACCAAGATCGTCGCCACGCTCGGGCCCGCCAGCTCGACGCCCGAGCGGCTGCGAGAGCTGTTCGAGGCCGGCGCCGATGTGTTCCGCCTCAACTTCAGCCACGGCGTGCCAGAAGATCACCGGCAGCGCGTCGCCCAGCTCCGCGCCCTGGAGAAGCACTACAATCACCCCATCGCCATCCTGATGGACCTGCAGGGTCCCAAGCTGCGGCTGGGCGTGATCGGCAAGCAGCCGATGGAGCTGAAAAAGGGCCAGAAGCTGCGCTTCGACATGGATCCCAAGCCGGCCACGACCAAGCGCGTCCCGCTGCTCCATCCGGAAATCTTCAAGGCCGCCAAGCCGGGCGGGCTGCTGCTGATCGACGACGGCAAGGTGCGGCTGAGGATCATCGCCCACGACGAGGACACGATCGACGCCGAGGTCGAGGTGCCGGGCCAGATCAGCGACCGCAAGGGCGTGAACCTGCCCAACCTCGTGCTGCCGATGTCGCCGATGACACCGAAGGACCACAAGGACCTCGCTTTCGGCCTGTCGCTGGGCGTCGACTGGGTGGCGCTCTCCTTCGTCCAGCACGCCCACGACATCGCCGAGCTGAAGAAGCTGGTGGCCGGCCGCGCCGCGGTGATGGCCAAGCTCGAGAAGCCCGCCGCCATCGACCATCTCGACGAGATCATCGAGCAGAGCGACGGCATCATGGTGGCGCGCGGCGATCTCGGCGTGGAAATGCCGCCCGAGGCGGTGCCGCCCCTGCAGAAGCGCATCCTCGCCGCCTGCCGCGTGCTCGGCCGCCCGGCCATCGTCGCCACGCAGATGCTGGAATCCATGGTCCATTCGCCGACGCCGACACGGGCCGAGGCCTCGGACGTTGCCACCGCCGTCTATGACGGCGCCGACGCGGTGATGCTGTCGGCCGAATCGGCCTCGGGCGACTATCCGATCGAGGCGGTCACCATCATGGACCGCATCATTCGCGCCGCCGAAGGCGATCCACTCTACCGTCGCCTGATGGATGCGAGCCGCCACGAGCCCGAGGCCACGACTGCCGACGCCATCAGCGCCGCTGCGCGGCAATGTGCCCATACGCTGTCGGCGGCAGCCATCGTCACCTACACCAATACCGGTTCGACGACGCTCCGCGCCGCGCGCGAGCGGCCCGACGTTCGCATCCTCTGCCTGACGCCCAATCACAACACCGCACGCCGCATGACACTCACCTGGGGCGTCCATCCGGTTCATGCAGAAGACGCGCATAATTTCGCCGACATGGTGCAGCGCGCCGTGCGGGTCGCGCGCAAGGAAGAGCTGGCCAAGGAAGGCGAGCGCCTGGTGATCACCGCCGGCGTACCTTTTGGCACCCCCGGGGCCACGAATATCCTGCGGATCGCCTACGTCTGAGCGAAAGCCGGGGATAGCCAGCCCGGTCAGCTCGTAGCCTCCACAAGCAAACTTGTGAGGCAACCGTGAAACCACCGACTGACCGGCCCAAGGCCATCGCGCGGAGCGACCGGAGACTCGCCCTGACGTGGCTGGATTTCCTGGTCATCGCCGCCACCATGCTCACCTTCGGGGCCGTCCTGATCGCGAACATCCCCAATGCCAAGTCCTCGGTGCGGACGGGCGTCTTGCCGACGGATGGTCCGATCGAGATCGGCCAGCTTCCCAACGACCCGGACCTTGTGCGCGCCCGCATCAGGCTCGCGAACGGCGGTCCCTGGAGCTAGCGCCCGCCGCTAGCCCTTCGGCCGCTTGTCGATCACGCGCTTCGCCTTGCCCATCGAGCGCTCGACGGCCCCCGGACTGGCAATGTCGATCGTGGCCGACAGGCCGCACATGCCCTTCAGGCGCCGCGCGAGTTCTTCGGCCGAGCGACCGGTCGCCTCGCCGTCGAGCGCCACCCGCGCCTCGACCCGCACCAGAAGATCGTCGAGCGCGCCGGTGCGGCTGAGCTCGATCACGTAGTGGCCGCTCAAGGCGGGGTCGCGCAGGATCTGCTCCTCGACCTGGCTCGGGAACAGATTGACGCCGCGCACGATCAGCATGTCGTCGCTACGGCCGGTGATCTTGGCCATGCGCCGCATCGCCGTCACGGATCCAGGCAGCAGGCGCGTGAGGTCGCGCGTGCGGTAGCGCACGACCGGCATCGCTTCCTTGGTGAGCGTCGTGAACACCAGCTCACCCGGCTCACCATCGGGCACCGGCGCGCCCGACTCGGGATCGACGATCTCGGGAAGGAAATGATCCTCCCATACCGTGGGCCCGTCCTTGGTCTCGATGAACTCGCAGGCCACACCCGGGCCCATGACTTCGCTCAGGCCATAGATATCGGCTGCGTCGATGCCGAGCCGGTGCTCGATCTCGGCGCGCATGTTCTCGGTCCACGGCTCGGCGCCGAAGATGCCGACCCGCATCGCCGTCGCGCGCGGATCGACGCCCTGGCGCTCGAACTCGTCGGCCACCGCCAGCATGTAGGACGGCGTCATCAGCACCACGCGCGCGCCGAACTCGGAGATGAGTTGCACCTGCCGCTCGCCGAAGCCGCCCGACATCGGCACCACCGTGCAGCCCAGGCGCTCGGCGCCGTAATGCGCGCCGAGTCCGCCGGTGAACAGGCCGTAACCGAAGGCATTGTGGATGATGTCACCCGGCCGCGCGCCGCCGGCATACAAGGACCGCGCCATCAGGTCCGACCAGGTATCGATGTCGCGTGCCGAATATCCCACCACCGTCGGCCGCCCCGTCGTGCCGCTGGAGGCATGCAGGCGCACGCACCGTTCGCGTGGAATCGCCAGCATGCCGAACGGATAGGCGTCGCGCAGGTCGTCCTTCGAGGTGAAAGGAAAGCGGCGAAGATCGTCCAGGTTCCTGAAATCGTCGGGATGAATGCCCGCCGCGAGACATTTGGCGCGATACGGCGCCTGGTTCTCATAGACCTGCCGCAGGGTGTCGCGTAGCCGTCGGGTCTGCAGAGCGCGCAATTCGTCGAGGGAGATTTTTACTTCGGGAAACAGTTCCGCCGTCATGACCTACTCGTGCTGCCTTTCCTGAAATCCAAACCGACGATACGCGTAGCCGAGGCCGATCAGCGCAGCGCCCAGGCCGAGGAACGAGAAGACGCGCAGCAGGCCTGTCAGCCCGGACATGTCGATCAGGAATACCTTGGCGACCACGATGCAGACCAGGATCATGCCGGCGTGCCTGAACGCCGCAGCCTGGCGCAAGAAGCCCAGCGCCAGCAAGGCGACGCCGAACAGCAGCCACACGATCGAGTAGGTGTAGAGTTCCAGCCCGTCGGCGGCGAAGCCGCCACGTTCGAAGCCGGGATCGAACAGGTGCCGGACTTCGAGCGAGACATAGACGAAGGCCAGGATCGAGGCCGCGGCCTCGAGCAGCAGATCGAGGTTGCGGTTGGCCTCGACGTCGACCCAGCGTCGCGCGAGGATCGCCATCGCCGCCGGCACCGCGTAGGCCAGGAACAGGCCGTTGGCCACCGGCAGCCGCCCGAGCTGGGCCGGCTCGAACACCGGATTGGCGATCAGCACCTGGACGATCAACGCCGTCGCCAGCGCCAATCCACCGCTCAGCCGCCACGCCCAAAGGGTCACCGGATCGCGTTGCCGGCGCGTCATCCAGAGTGCCGCCAGCGCGAAGGCGCCCCAGATCGCTACATAGAACGAGCGTTCCAGGAAGCTCGCATCGGGGGTTTCCATCGAACCGGGCTGAAAGAGGCTGCGCACTTCGAGGGTCACCAGCACGAACGCCAGCAGCCCGACGGCGGCCTCGACCGCACGCACGAGCCGCGCGTCGCCGGTCGGGCGCAGGAACCGCAAACCGACCAGGAGCGCCGCGATCGAAATGCCGTAGCCCCACAGGATCCAGTTGAAGAGCGGCGTGACGCCGAGCGGGTATTTCAGCACTTCGGGATTGAGCACGAAACGCACGACCACGACCGCCAGCAACGGCCAGCAGAGCTGGCGCATGGCCCTGAGGTCGAGCGTCGCGGCGATGGCCGCCACTGCCGCAAGTTCGATGGCATAGGCCACCGTGATCCATTCGCGGCTGAGTTCCATCGGAATGGCGGCGGCGATAAAGAAAGTGACGCCGGCCGCCAGATAGCCCAGTGCCTCGGTGGCGCCGGTCATGCTGTCGCGCCAGCGCGCCAGCCGCTCGGCGCCGACCAGGAAGGGTACCGCGAGCCCGATGCTGATCAGGCCCCACGGCGTGCCCGTCGCCGTGCCGCGCAGCACGTACCAGCAGAGCAGGAAATGCGTGAAGGCGGCGGCGACGGAAAGCGCCGCCCAGAAACCCGGCCGTCCGGCGTTCCACAGCAGAGCAAAAGCCGCCGCCGCGTAGAAGCCTCCGAACAGAAGCGTGAGCCAGCCGAAGCGCTCGGCGTCCCAGTCCGCGCCAGCGCCGCGTGTCGCCCCCCACCACAGCACGAGGGCCAGCAGCGACAGGCCCGGTCCAAGTGCTGCCGCGTACTGGAAGCGCGGCGTCCAGCGGCCGAGCGCATAGACCCCGGCGCCATGCAGCGCCAACGCGAGCCAGCCGGCCTTCTGCTGGCCGCTGTCATCGACGACCAGGCAGACCAGCAGCACGCCCGTGCCGGCAAGTGCTGCCCACACCAGCGCCACGACGTCTTTCGGCGGATTTTCGTTCTCGCCCATCCGCTTCCAGGTCGCCCACACGAAGAGCCCGGCCACCGCGACCAGGAAGAGGCCGACCCAATGGAGCTCGTCGGCATCGTTCGTCGCCATCATCCATAGGACGGTCCACAGCGCCGAGCCCGCGAGAACACCCCAGCCCAGCGGCCACCAGCCCCTTATGCGGATGACGGCCATCGTGCCGGCGGCGATCGCCAGCAAGTAACCAAACAGCACCGGCGTGTTGGGGTCGTTGCTGCCGATGATCGCCGGACTGGCAAAGCCGCCGACGAAGGCCAGGCCCGCGACGAAGATGCCGTGGCGCAGTGACACGCCGATGGCAAAGGCGGTGAGCGCTGCCGCACCGCCGCCGGCCGCCACCTTCGAGATCATGCCGTAGAGCGCGACGGCCGAGAACAACGCGCCATAGAGGGCGGCGACGCCGGCGGCGGCCAGCGCCTGGGCCACGCGATCGTCTTGGACGCGCATCTTCTCGGCGCCGCCGATCAGCGCGAAGCCGAACAGCGCCGCCAGGATCACGCGCACCTCGGGCGAGAGATAGCCCTCCTCGATCGAGTAACGGACCAGGAAGATCGCGGCCAGCGCCAGCGTGATCGCGCCCACCCACAGGAAGGCGCGCGCGCCCAGCCGCTGCTCCCAACCGCCCTGTACCGGCTCGACGGTCAACGGCGGTGGCAGCGACGGTGACTCGGGCGCGGGCGCTTCCGTGGCGGCGAGCTCCTCGGGCTCGGCTGGCTCGAAGGGCGGCGCAGGCGGCGGCACGGATGCTGCCTCGGCGGTCGGAGGCTCGACAACGAACGACGGCGGCAAGGTCTCGCCAGGCTGCTGTCCGGCACGCTGCTGCAATTCGGCTACTTCCGCCGCCAATGCATCGTTCTCTTCGCGCAGCCGTGCGATCCGGCCGAGCGCGACCGTGACCTGAGCAGCTTTCCGGCCGGCTTGCGCCACTTCGGCCGTCAGTCGCTCGTTCGCCTCGCGCAGCCGCGACGTGCGGACCAGCGCCACGATGGCGACGATCGGCGTGCCCAACGCCCAGGCGACGGCGAGAAGACCAAGAAAGATCTCTTCCACGGTGTCCTCGGCCGCCCGCCCTCCCCTTACTCCGCCGCGACGCGGGTGGGCTGGCGGACGAAGGCCGCGCGGTTGTCGTGGGCGACGAGGCCGCGCTTCACCACCAACCGGTGGTTCTCCTTGCGGGCGGCGCGCTTGATGTCGCCCAGCGCATCGCCGTCGCACAGCACGAGGTCGGCGCTGTTGCCTTCCTTGATGCGGCCCTGATCGGCCAGGCGCATCAGGTCGGCCGCGCTCGCCGTGGCAAAGAACAGCGAATCGCGGACCGAGATGCCGATGTCGCACATGTATTCCAGTTCGCGCGCGTTCTCGCCGTGGCGGTTGTGCGGCGTGCCGGCGTCGGTGCCCATGGCGATGCGGCCGCCGGCCTTATAGTACATCTTGGTCGCTTCGATGTGGCGGTCGTAGACGCGGCGGGCCTTGTCGATCACGTAGTCGGGAATCGAGCGGTCGCCGTCGTCGTAGCCTTTCAGGATGTTCTTTACCGCCGCCAGCGTCGGCACCAGCCAGACGCCCCGCGCCTTCATCTCGGCGCAGCACTCGTCGTCCATGAAGATGCCGTGCTCGATCGAATCGATGCCGCCGCGCACCGCGTTCAGGATACCGAGCGCGCCCTGGGCGTGGCTGGCGCAGCATTTGTGGAAGCGATGGGCCTCGCTGATGCCGGCCTTCATCTCCTCGGCCGAATAGTGGGCGTCCTCGGGATTGACGCCCGGCGTCATCACGCCGCCGGTCGCCATGATCTTCACCAGGTCGGCGCCGGCATGGACCTGCTCGCGCACCGCCTTCACCACCTCGTCGACGCCGTCGGCGACACGCCCGTTGCGGTTGCCATGGCCGCCGGTCATGCAGATCAACCGTCCGGAGCAACGCATGGTCGGCCCCAGGAACCTGCCGGCGTTGTAGGCATCGCGCATCGCGAACTCGATGTAGTCCTTGCCGCCGCAGTCGCGCACGGCAGTGACGCCGCCTTCGAGCGTGTTGCGCATGAACTCCATGCCGCGCACCGCGAGCTGGGCGGCGCTCAGGCGATCCTGCGCCGCGCCCGGATTGCCCTCGCCACCCAGGAGCGAATGGACGTGGCAGTCGATGATGCCGGGGATCAGCGTGCCGCCGGAGGTATCGACCCGCTCGCCGGCGAAGCCCGCGAACTCACCCGCCGGCGCCACACGCTTGATCTTGCCGCCCTCTTCCAGCACCGCCTGCCCGTCCAGAACCTTCTCGCCATCGAACAGACGACCGCCGACATACAACGTAGCCATACCAAACTCCCAACCTGAAACGTGACAGGACTTTGCCCCCGCCCCTGCGGCGCGGCAAGCACCGCTATGCCCGGCATCCCATTCCCCTCTCGTGGGTTCAAGCGGCCTGCCGATCTTGACGCAAAGCCGACCGCATGGCCCCATGCAGCAGCAGGCGGGCGACGCGGCCGTCCAGCTTTACCAAAGCGCGTTTCCAAAGGGCCCGCATCGGCATGTGGATCGTCAAGCTTGCACTGAACCGGCCCTATACCTTCGTCGTCATGTCGCTGATGTTGATACTGGCCGGCATCGGCTCGACCATTCGCATGCCGAAGGACATCTTTCCGGCGATTAACGAGCCCGTGGTGACGGTGCTTTGGCAGTATCCGGGATTTCCCGCCGCCAACATGGCCAACGAGATCACCGAATGGAGCGAGTTCATCACCTCGCAGTTCGTCGGTGATATCAAGCGAATGGAATCGCGCAACATCTTCGGCTACAGCATCGTGCGGCTGTATTTCCATCCGAACGTCGATATCGCCCGGGCCGTCGCGCAGGTTACGGCGGTTTCGCAAACGATCCTGAAACGGCTACCGCAGGGAACCACGCCGCCGTATGTGCTGATCTACGATCCATCGAGCGTGCCGGTCATGCTGGTGGCCCTCGCCAGCCAGACATTGACCGAGTCGCAGCTGTTCGATTTCGGTCAATTCACGGTCCGCCAGGCACTGTCGCCCGTCCAGGGAGCCCAGCTGCCGCTGCCATGGGGTGGCACGCCACGTGTGATCATGGTCGATCTCAACCAGGCCGCCATGATGGCCCACGGCGTGACGCCCAACGACCTCAATCGCGCCATGATCAGCCAGAACGTGATCCTGCCGACCGGCTCCATCCGCGTCGACCGGACCGAGTTCATGCTCCAGCTCAACAACAGCCTGCCGACCATGGAGATGCTCAACGCCATCCCGATCAAGGCCGTCAACGGCAAGCTCGTCTACATGCGCGACGTCGCCACCGTCCGCGATGGCTACCAGCCGCAGACCAACCTGGTGCGCTACAACGGCCACAAGTCGGTGTATCTGTCGATCGGCAAGAATGGCGATGTCTCGACGCTGAACGTCATCGCCGAATCCAAGGAAGTCCTGAAGACCATTCCAACGCCGGGCGATCTCCAGTTCACCATCCTGTTCGACCAGTCCCTGTTCGTCCTGGGCGCCATCCAGGGTGTCGTGCTCGAGGGGCTGACCGCCGCCGGGCTGACCGGCCTGCTGATCCTGCTGTTCCTGGGCAGCTGGCGCGGCACGATCGTCGTCATCATCTCGATACCGGTTTGCGTCTTCACCTCGATCTTCCTGCTCCATACCACCGGCAATACGCTCAACCTGATGACGCTCGGCGGCCTGGCGCTCTCGGTCGGCATCCTGGTCGACGACGCGACCGTGACCCTCGAGAACATCCACCGGCACATCGGGATGGGAAAGAATCTCATTCGCGCAATCCTCGACGGATCCCAGGAAATCGCCATTCCGGCCTTCGTATCGACCCTGTGCATCTGCATCGTGTTCCTGCCGGTCGGCCTGCTGACCGGTCCGCCACGCTTTCTGTTCGTGCCGATGGCGCTCGCGGTTCTGTTCGCCATCGCGACCTCCTATTTGCTGTCGCGGACGCTCGTTCCCGTCCTGACGCATCACCTGACCCGGGGCGAACACCACGCCGCGGCCGAACCGCACGCGACGCCGAAACGCCCCGGAGCCTTCCGCCGCATTCATCTGGCGTTCGATGCCGGCTTCACCGCTCTCGCTGCCCGATATGTATCGGCCCTCGACTGGTCGCTTCATCATCCAAAAATCGTGCTGGCCTCGTTCGGCATCGCGGTCATCCTCGCGGCGCTGGCCATTCCGTCGGTCGGCCGCGACTTCTTCCCGCCCGCCGACGGCGGCCAGCTCCGCCTGCATGTCGCCGCCCCGACCGGCACCCGCATCGAGGAAACGGGCGTCTATTTCAGCCGGGTCGAAGCGGTGATCCGGTCCGTGGCAGAGGGCGATGTCGACGTCATCGTCGACAACATCGGCATTCCGCAGCCCAACAACCTCGCGCAGAGCGACAACATCACCGTCAGTTCGGCCGATGGCGAAATCCTGGTCGCCCTCAAGCGCGATCGGAAGCATAACGCCCAGGAATACATGAAGCGCCTGCGAAAGGTTCTACCGGAGCAGTTCCCCGAACTGTTGTTCTATTTTCAGCCCGGCGACATGCAGACCCAGATCCTGAATCTCGGTCTGCCGACGCCGATCGACATCAAGGTGTTCGGCATGGCCAGCACCGAGACGTTGTATGCGATCGCCCGGAAAATCGAGAAAAGACTGCTGGGCGTGCGTGGCGCGGTCGACGTCCATATCCAGCAGCGCATGGACCAGCCGGCGCTCAAGATCGACGTCAATCGGGAAATGACGGCCAAGATGGCAACGGAGAAGCATGGCGTCGGCGACTTTTCCCAGATCGAAATCTCCAGGAATGTGCTGATCGAAGCCAGTTCGAGCATGATGGTTTCGCCGAATTTCTGGACCGATCCCAAATCGGGACATACCTACTACCTCGTCGTTCAGTATCCGCTGGACCAGCTGCGCACCATGGACGATCTGGCCAACATTCCGATCCGTGGCAGCGGCGACGCCCAGACCCAGTACCTGTCGAACATTGCAGGCATCACGCGCGCGCAGATCCCCGCCCAGGTCAGCCACACCAATGTGCTCGTGACGTTCGACATCATGGCCAACATTCAAGGCGTCGATACCGGCACGGTGGCCGCGGCCATAAGCCAGATCGTCGCCGAAGTGTCGGCTGAAGCACCCAAGGGCGTCTTCGTGGAAAGCGCCGGCCAGATCCAGACGATGGAGCGGGCTTTCGAGCAGCTCGGCCTCGGTCTCGCGGTGGCGATCCTGCTCGTCTATCTGATCCTCGTCATCAATTTCCAATCCTGGGCGGATCCCTTCATCATCATCATGGCCCTGCCCGGCGCATTCTGCGGCGTCGTCTTGATGATGCTGCTGACCAAGACGACCTTCAGCGTCCCCTCGTTGATGGGCGCTATCATGGCGGTGGGCGTGGCGACGGCGAACAGCATCCTGGTGATTTCCTTTGCCAAGGAAGCGCTGAGAGACGGAGAGAGCGCGATCCAGGCGGCTCTCAGCGCCGGCCGGGCCCGTGTGCGCCCGGTGGTCATGACGGTCATTGCCATGGTGTTCGGCATGATCCCGATGTCGCTTGGCCTCAGCGAAGGCGGCAACCAGAACGCCCCGCTCGGACGGGCGGTGATCGGCGGGATGCTCTTTGCCTGCATAGCGACGCTGATCCTGGTGCCGGTCATCTTCAGCCTGATGCGCCGCAACTGGCGGCCGGCACCTCCCCAGGAAGGAGAAGAGCTCCTGCTGACCGGCAGGTAGACATCTCACGAGCTACTTCAGCTTCGGCGCCCACATGCTGGGCGAGCCCTCGGGGATCTGCTGGGCCCGGTCCTGCCAGCCACCTCCAAGCGCCTTGATGAGCGCCACCGTCGTCATCAGCTGGTCGTTGGTGATCTGGATCGCCACGGCCTGGGACGCCAGTGCCGCCCGTTGCGCGATCAGGACGTCCACCATCGAATTCAAGCCCTGCTGAAAGCGCTGGCTCGTCAGCAGGACCGTCCGGTTGGCGCTGGCCACGGCCTGCTGCTGATAGCGCGCCTGCTGGTTCATCAGGCGCAGACCGGCAAGGGCGGTCTCCACCTCCTGGAACACTTTCAGCAACAAGGCCTGGTAGAGCGCCACCCTTTCCTGATAGGCGGCACGGGTGCGCTCGACGTTGAGTCCGATGCGGCCGGCATTGAAAATTTGCTGGAACAGGGACAGTCCCACGCCCCAGATGTTGTTCAGCGGATTGACCAGGGTCGACAGCGAGTAGCTTTCGAAGCCGACGGACGACGTCAGCGCGATCGTCGGGAAGTAGGCCGCGACGGCGACACCGATTTGTGCGTTGTAAGCCTCCAGTTCGCGCTCGGCCCGCGCGACATCGGGACGACGCTGCAGCAGGTCCGACGGCAACCCCACCGGAATCGACGGGATCGATCGCCCGTAGGGTTGCTTGCCGATGGCAAACTGTTCCGGATTGGTCCCGACCAGGACAGCGAGCTTGTTGGCGAGCTTGATGCGCTGCGCTTCGAGGGTCTGGGCCTGCGCTTCCGTCGTCCTGAGCGCGGTCTCCACGTCGGAAAGCACGATGTCGCTCGATAGGCCGTCGACCCTGCGGGCCTTGAACAGATTGAGCGTGTTCCGGTGCAGGGTAATGCTTTCGGTGATGATCCGGATGAGTTCGTCGGTCGTGCGGACTTCGAAGTAGGTCTGTGCAACCTCGCCATTCAGGGTCAGCAAGGCTGTCTGGTAGGCAGCGATGCTCGCGCCCATCTCCGCCCGGGCGGATTCGGACTGCCGGCGCAGGCGCCCCCAGAAATCGATCTCGTAGGTGGCGTACAAAGGTACGGCCTTGAACGCGCTGGTGATGCGGGCTTCGTTAGCGGTGATCGGCGAGGGCGGGACCAGCGTGACGAAGTTGGAGTTGTTGGCGTAGCGCTGGGCCAGACCGCCGGCATTGATTTCGGGGTAGAGATAGCTTGTCGATATGCCTGCGAGGGCCTGCGCCTGCAGCACGCGCGCGGCGACGGCCTTGAGATCGGGGTTCTGCTTGATTGCCTCGACCTGAAGGCCATTCAGCATCGGGTCTTCGAATACCGTCCACCAGTCACCCCGGCCGATGGTGTCCTGGGGAACGCCGACCTGCCAGGGTTCGGCCTCAGTGAGCTGCGCCGGTATCGCAACCTCGGGTCGAGCATAGTTGGGCCCGACGGGCTCGCAGGCCGCAAGGAGCACGAAGACGGCCAGGCCCGCTGGAGAAGCGATCTTCAGGGCACACACCATGTACTTGCCGCCGGGACTACGAGGGACCGGCGGTCTGGACACGGACCTTGGCGCCGTCATTCAGCAGATCGCTCGGCGTGGTGACAATGCGCTCGCCTTCGGAACATCCCGACAGAATCTCGACGGTCTTGCCGAAGTCTCTTCCCAGGCGGACCTTCCGGATACGAACGACGTCATCCTTGTCCACCACCGCGATCTGCGGCCCATCGGCCCGAACGATGATCGATGAATCCGCGACCACGATCGGCGGCGATGGATTGACCAGCTTGAAGCTGACGGTCGAATACATCCCGGGCAACAGAATGCCGTCCGGATTCGGAGCCTCGACCTCGACCAGCATGGTTCGCGAGGTCGTGTCGAGAGAAGCCGCGTTGCGGACGACCCGGCCCTGGAAAGTCCGCTCGGGATACTCCCGGACGCCGACATCGGCCGCCAGCCCATCCCTGATCATCGGCAGGTAACTCTGCGGAACGGCGACATAGACCCGAACCGGATCCATTCGATAGATCCGGTAGAGCCACGCCTTCGGGTCGTGACTGCCGAGGTCGATCAGGGCGCCGGTCGTCGCCTTCGCGAGATTGCGCGCGCCGACGACGCCGTCGAAGGGCGCGTAGATCTTCTGGAATCCCTTCATGGCCGTCAGCCGATCGACTTCCGCATCGGCTGCGGTGACATCGGCCTTGCGGGCTTCAAACGCGGCCAGATTGTTGTCGACGTCCTGCTGTGAAACGGCGGCGGTCTTCACAAGGCCGAGATAGCGCTGATAGGTAATCCTGGCGATTTCCGAGTTGGCCTTGGCTTGAAGCACGAGGGCCCGCGCCCGGTTCAACTGCTGATCCAGTTCAGGCGTTTCGATCTCGGCCAGCAATTGACCGGCCTTGACCTTCGCGCCTATGTCGACCGTCCACTTGCTGACATAGCCGTCGACGCGCGCATACACGGGAGAGTCCTCGAAGGCGATGATGTCTCCCGGCAGGGCCAGCACCGAGTCGCGCGAGGCGCGCTCGGCCAGCGACACCCTGACGACGGGCAGCCCGGCGGCGGCGGCGCCAGCCGACAATGTCCGCTCCCGGAGCATCCGAACGCCCTCGAACCCGGCCCACACGACGCCGGCACCCACCAGTGCAAAAACGAGCAAACGCGGCCACTTACCCTTCATGCCCACGCTTTGCGGCGCCTTTTCCGGGGGGGTCATGGCTTGAACGGGTTTCGTCAATTCGCGCGCCTTCCGTCGCTCCACGGGCAGGACTGCGAATGGCCGTGCTGAGAGGGAGGCAAGGCAGCCTTCTGAAAATTTATACTAGACCTGCTGAACCTGTCGAATCGGTGGGCCGCACACGATTTCAGCGAGGCTACGAACCGGCAATGCGCTGCCCACACCCCAGCGGATCGGCCGGCGTATCGCCGCCCAGCGCTTTCAGCCGCGCGATCTCGGCGTCGATGCCGACGATGTGCGGATTCCATTTGCGGGCAAGTTCGAAGGCAGCGACCGCGCGGGCGTTCTCGTCCATCTCGGCGCGGATCATGCCGAGGCCGGAGTAGGCACCGAAATGGCGCGGCTCGCGCTTGACGGTCTCGCAGATGTCGGCCAGCGAGGCCTGGAAGTTGCCCAGCAGCCAATAGGCGGTGGCGCGCTTGTTCCAGGCCTCCGAGAGCTCGGGCGCCACCTCGATCAGGCGGGTGAAGGTTTCGACCGAGGCCTTCAATTTCTGCTGCTGCATCTCGGCGATGCCGCGCATCATCGTGGCGCGCTGCTGCTGGTCGGGGACCATGGTCCACTGCTCCCAGATCGCGGCCTCCAGCGCCTGGATGGCGACCGGATCGGTGGCGATTTGCAGCTTGGCGAAAAGCGTGTCGAGCACGGTACCGCTCCCGGCGTTCTGCGCCATGACGTTGGCGCCCAGCATCAGGCCCAGCAGGGCGGCAAGGCAAGAGCGAAGAAGGGTCATCGTGTTTCCGATGAGTTCAGGTCAGCGACGCTGGCTTGGGGCCACCGGTCGCCCAGTCCAGCAACTCGACGGTATGAGCAATCGGTATGCCGGTGCCGGAAGCGATGTTGCCGATACAGCCGAAATTACCGGCGGCGATGACGTCAGGTTTGGTGCTCTCGATATTGGCCACCTTACGGTCGCGCAGGCGGCGCGACAGGTCGGGCTGCAGCACCTGGTAGGTGCCGGCCCAGCCACAGCAGAGATGGCCCTCGGGCACATCCTTCACGGCAAAACCCGCCTCGCGCAGCAGCTTCTTCGGCAGCGCGTCGAGCTTCTGGCCGTGCTGCATCGAACAGGCCGAGTGATAGGCGACGGTGAGGGACTGCGGCGTCACGTTGCTGAGGCCGACCTCGGCCACGATCTCGGTCACGTCCTTCGCCAGCGCCGCTACCTGCCTGGCTTTCTCCGCCCAGACCGGATCGTCGGCCAGCATGTGGCCGTAGTCCTTCACGGTGGTGCCGCAGCCCGACGCGTTGATGACGATGGCGTCGAGACCCACGCCGTCGATCTCCCTCAGCCAGGCCGTGATGTTGCGCTTGGCGAGCTCGACGGCCTGATCGTTGCGGCCGACGTGCAGCACCGAGGAGCCGCAGCAGCCCGAGCCCGCGACGTTCACCACCTCGATGTCGAGGCGGGTCAGCAGCCGCACCGTCGCCTCATTGACTTCCGGTGCCAGCACCTGCTGGCCGCAGCCCGGCATCAGCGCCACGCGCTTGCGCTGCAGCCCCCGCGCCGGAAAGACCTGCGGCCGGTCGACCGGCGACGGCGTCGGCACCTTGTCGGGCACGGCCTCGAGCATGGCACGCAGCCGGCGCAGGAAGGTGGCGCCGCCGGGATCGGAGCTGGTCGACGGCAGCATCGGCGCAAACGGTTTGGCGAGCCGGCCCAGCACCATGGCCCACCGGAAGGCCGCCGGACGCGGCATGAGATAGGCGAGAACACCGCGCATGAACCGGTCGGGCAGCGTGCGCGCAAAAGTTTCTTCGATGTGATGCCGGCCATGATCGACCAGGTGCATGTAGTTCACGCCCGACGGGCAGGTCGTCATGCAGGAGAGGCACGAGAGACAGCGGTCGACATGGCGGACCTCTTTCGCGGTCGGCGCACGGTCGTCCTCGATCATCGCCTTGATGAGATAGATGCGCCCGCGCGGGCTGTCGCGCTCGTCGCCCAGCAGCACGAAGGTCGGACACGTGGCCGTGCAGAACCCGCAATGCACGCACTTGCGCAGGATATCATTGCTGCGCGCGGTCTCGGGATCGGCGAGCTGAGCCAGGGTGAAGTGGGTTTGCATCTAAGGCAGGATCAAGCCGCGACGCGCAGCTTGAGTCGCTCCGTAGTCTGCTTGATCCGCGGCCCGGCCTCGAGCGTGGCCTTCTCGAGCTCGTAGAGGGTCTGAAGATTCATCCAAGTCTGCGCACTCATGCCGAGGGCGCGTTCCAGACGCAGTGCCGTTTCGGCGGAAATACCTCGTCTGCCACGAATGATGTTGCCGACCTGTACTTGCGACAGCCCGGTGGCTTGGGCCAGACGGTATTGCAAGATTCCAGCCGGCTCCATGAATTCGTCACGGAGAATGCGGCCGGGATGTACTGGCTTGATCGTGCGCTTCATAACCCGACCTTTGTTGGCAGATCTTATGATTGTCTCCGTCGTCCCGACCGAAGTCGAGCGTAGCGAGACGTAGTGGAGGGACCTTGCATGCTCACAAAAGGTCTCTCCACTACGCTTCGCTTCGGTCGGGACGACGGGAAGCATTAACCCATCCGCCCCGGATTGAAGAGGCGCTTGGGGTCGAAGCTATCTTTGACGCGCGACGCCAATGCGGCGAGGGCTGCTGGCTGCGGGTGGAAGACGGATACGGCCGCGCGTACTGATTCGGGCGCGCGAATGAGCGTCGCGTGACCGCCCTTGGCGCCGATGGCGCCGCGCACGATCGCATGGTCGGCATCGGCGCTCGGCGGCAGCGCGAGCCAGATGAGGCCGCCCGACCAGTCGTAAAAGGCTTCGGCCGAGGAGCGCTGTGCCTTGATGCGCGCCACGATGGCCGGTCCCTCGGTCGGTGGGCTGGAAATCTTCCAGATCACGGCGTCGGGCGCGGCCCTCAGCGGCGCCACGTCGCGCACCTCGCGCCAGAAGGCGCGACTTTCGAGTGTGCCCAGCTCTTCCATGCCGGCGTCCAGGTCGATCAGCAATTCGCGCAGTGCCTTCAGGCGCGCCTCGACCGAGGGTGCCACGCCTTCGATGCGGAGCGCCGTCTTGCCCGGCAGATGCGCGGCGCCGGAGATGTCGTGTGGGCTGCCGAGTGCCGCGCACATCGCCCGCACTGCCGCCGCGTCGTCGAGGCCCAGCAGCAGGAGTGTGCGCGTCTGGTCCGGCGCCGGCAGCACCTTCACCGAGACCTGGTCGAGCACGGCCAACGTCCCCCAGGAGCCCGCGAGCAATTTGGAGAGGTCGTAGCCGGTGACATTCTTCATCACCTTGCCGCCCGACTTGAAGCTTTCGCCACGGCCGTTGACACCGCTGAAGCCCAGCAGGTGATCGCGGGCCGCGCCGGCCGAGAGCCGCCGCGGTCCGGCGAGATTGCCCATGACGGCGCCGACCAGCGTCCCCTGCCCGGCTTCGCGACCAAGCAGCGGTCCGAGATCGGGCGGCTCGAAGGCCAGCATCTGGTTGCGTTGGGCGAGCAGCGCTTCGACCTCGCTGATCGGCGTGCCGGCGCGCAACGTGACGACCAACTCTTCGGGCGCGTAGTCGACGACGCCGCTCATGCCCGAGAGATCGAGCACCTGGTCGCAGGTCATCGGCTTGCCAAGGGCGATCTTGCTGCCCTGCCCGCGAACGTCGAGCGTCTTGCTGTCGTTCAGTGCCCATTCCACGGCCTGCCGCAGCTCCTCGGGCGAACGCGGCTTGATCCTCGACGTCGTCATTGGACCGCGGGCCTCCGGGCCCGCTC
>CAMDOT010000013.1 GCA_945903635.1 Rhizobium sp. Q54
GTCGATTCGCCAACTCCGACGCGGAGGTTACCGGATGGGTGGGGCGTATTGCAGGCCGCCCTTGGTCCACAGCTCGTTCTGGCCGCGTGCGATCTTGAGCGGCGAGCCCATACCGACGTTGCGGTCGAAGCTCTCGCCGTAGTTACCGACCTGCTTGATGATGTTGTAGACCCACTTCTCGTCGACGCCCAAGGCCTTGCCCATGCCCGGCGTGACACCGAGGATACGCTTGATCGTCGGGTTGTCGCTTTTCATCATCTCGTCGATGTTCTTGGAGGTGATGCCGTACTCTTCGGCCTCGATCATGGCGAACAGAGCCCAGCGCACGATGTCGGCGAACTGGCTGTCGCCATGGCGGACCACCGGACCCAGCGGCTCCTTGGAGATGACTTCCGGGAGGATGATGAAATCCTCGACCGTCATCGGTGCCGGAACGTTCGCCGCCCGGGTGGCGTAGAGGCTCGAATTGTCCGTGGTGTAGACGTCGCAGCGGCCGGAGAAGAACGCGGCGCGAACCTCGTCGACCTTCTCGATGACCACCGGCTTGAAGGCCATCTTGTTGGCGCGGAAGTAGTCGGCGAGATTGAGTTCGGTGGTCGTGCCCGGAGCGACGCAGATCGTGGCGCCGTTCAGCTCCTTGGCGCTCTTCACGCCGAGCTTCTTGTTCACCATGAAGCCCTGGCCGTCATAGTAGGTGACGCCGGTAAAGTCGAAGCCGAGCGCGGTGTCGCGCGTCAGCGTAACGGTCGTGTTGTTGGACAGCAGATCGACTTCGCCCGACTGGAGCGCGGTGAAGCGCTGCTGCGAGGTCAGTGGCACATATTTCACCTTGTCGGCATCGCCGAAGATGGCGGCGGCAACCGCACGACAGACGTCGACGTTCAGGCCGACCCACTTGCCCTGGCTGTTGGACAGCATGAAGCCGGCCGTGCCAATTCCGACGCCACAGATGAGGTTACCACGCGCCTTGATGGCGTCGAGTTCCTTGCCCGCCTGTGCCGTGCCCGCGACGCCGAGCGCGATCGCGAAAAATCCGGCGGTTATCGCCTTGGTGATATTGCGCACTTTTTTCCCCTGTTCGTTTTCGTTTCCCCTAGGGATTGTCCTCCCCGGCGCCCTTGCAAGCAACAGGCCAAATGAAAACCGCCGCCCCTTTCGGGGCGGCGGCTGTCGTTAGTCCGGTTTTCGGCGTTGAGAGATCAGCGGATCGGAGGCGCGTACTGCAGGCCGCCCTTGGTCCACAGCGCGTTCTGGCCGCGGGCGATCTTGAGCGGCGAGCCCATGCCCACGTTGCGGTCGAAGCTCTCGCCGTAGTTACCGACCTGCTTGATGATGTTGTAGACCCACTTCTCGTCGACGCCCAAGGCCTTGCCCATGCCCGGCGTCACGCCGAGGATGCGCTTGATGGTCGGGTTGTCGCTCTTCATCATCTCGTCGATGTTCTTGGAGGTGATGCCGTACTCTTCGGCCTCGATCATGGCGAACAGAGCCCAGCGCACGATATCGGCGAACTGGTTGTCGCCATGGCGGACCACCGGACCCAGGGGCTCCTTGGAGATGATCTCGGGCAGGATGATGTAGTCGTCGGGGTTCGGCGCGTTGGCGGCGCGGGTCGCATAGAGGCCCGAGGCATCGGTCGTGAACACGTCGCAGCGGCCGGCGAAGAAGGCCGCGCGTACTTCCTCGATCTTCTCGATGACCACCGGCTTGAAGGTCATCTTGTTGGCGCGGAAATAGTCGGCGAGGTTGAGTTCCGTCGTCGTGCCCGGCTGCACGCAGACCGTGGCGCCGTTCAGCTCCTTGGCGCTCTTCACGCCGAGCTTCTTGCTCACCATGAAGCCCTGGCCGTCATAATAGTTGACGCCGGTGAAGTCGAAACCGAGCGCGGTGTCGCGCGTCAGCGTGTAGGTCGTGGTGCGGACCAGAAGATCGACCTCGCCCGACTGCAGGGCGGTGAAGCGCTGCTGCGCGGTGGTCGGCACGAACTTGACCTTGTCGGCGTCGCCGAAGATCGCAGCCGCAACGGCGCGGCAAACGTCCACATCGATTCCGGTCCACTTGCCCTGGCTGTCCGCAGCTGCGAAGCCCGCGACGCCGGTGCTGACGCCACAGATGAGGCTGCCACGCGCCTTGATGGCGTCGAGTTCCTTGCCCGCGTACGCCGCCGTGGCGACACCGGCTATCGTGGCCGCGGCGATGCCCGCCACCAAAAATTTGTTCAACATCTGGTCTTTCCCTCGTGGTTGCCTCGGACACCCGGTCGGCCGCCTTGCGTGGCCGTTCCCGAACGATGGTGCAATTCGTAGGCGATCAAACGTAGCGGCGCAACGCCGTCGCGTAGACGCCTCGGCAGTGGTTCGAAGGAGGGCCGATCAGAGCCGGGAGGAAAACGGATTGTGCGACCAGGGGTCGGCGCCCTGCAGTCCCGGAAACCGTTCCCGGTCGGACTGCGGTTTGCCGCGTTGGTCGGCACGCCGGATATCCTGCTGCCATTGGCGATAGGAGACCAGCGCCTCGCCGATCAGCACGCTATTGCCGCCCTTTTCAGAGATATAGGGGGCGGGATCCACGAACTGGCCGTTGATGATCACCGAAAAATGGAGGTGTGCGCCGGTCGACCGGCCGGTCGAGCCGACATAGCCGATCAGGTCGCCCTTATGGACGCGGCTCCCTGGGCCCATGCCATCGGCGAAGCGTGACATGTGGGCATAGAGGGACTCGAAATTGTCGGCGTGGCTGATTTTTACAGTCCGGCCGTAGTTGAAATACCAGCCTTGGTGGTTGATCACGCCGTCGGCCGCCGCGAAGATCGGCTCGCCGGTCTTGCCCTCGAAGTCGATACCGTTGTGGAAGCCGCCGCCGCTCTTGCGGCCGTAGTAACGACGGGTGCCGAACGGCGAGGAAATGCGTGCATCTGGGCGCGGATCGGCCAAGGCGGTGCCGCCCAGTCGACGGCCCTCTTCGTTGAACCAGCCTTCGGGCTGGTCGGGCGGCGCGAACCACCAGAAAGACTGCTTGCTCTGCCCGTCACCGAGACTGGCGAGGAGGACACGTGGCGTGCCGTCGGTCGTGCGCCCATGGAGAACTTCGACCTTTGCGCTCGCCGGGGCGAAACCGGCCAAAGCCTGTGTCAGCTCTTTAAGTGTGGCCGCGCTGGCGCCCGCCGGCACCAGACTGGACACCAGAGTGGCGCTGCTGACCTTTACGAATTTCACCGACCCGGCGACGACCGACCGGGCCCCGGGCCCGGCAGCCGGAGCCGCACTGGGTACCGTGGAGACCCGCTGGTCGTCGTTCTCGGTGGCGCCAGGTGCCAGCTTGAAGCCGAACGTGCCGTCGCTCGACCGTTCGAGCTCGACGGCCAGGGAGCTGGCCGAAAAGAGTTGCAGGGCGACCAGGCGCTTGGGCTTGTTGGCGCCCTGGGATTCGAGGGTAGCGCGGCCGGAACCGGTCACTTTGGCGTCCAGTTTGCCCAAGGCCTTGGTGACGGCATCGCCTGCCGCGGCGGCATCGGCCGGATCGACTTTGAGGGCGATGAGCTGGTCGACGACGATGCCATCGCTGCCGATCGAGAAAGGCTGGATATTGTCGTTGGGGGCTACGGCGGCTGTCTTGGCCGGCGCGCGGAGCTGGTTCTTGCTGGGCGCCTTGACCTGGGCCATCGACCCGGCGGCGCAGAAAAGCTGGAAGGTGGAGATAGCGACAGTGGCGGTCACGAAAGTGCGGACGATTCGCCAACGTTGAGCGCGCTCGTCGCGCGTTGTCTTGGACGCCATCGGCCTCTCCCGATCCATTAAACTCAACGAATTATCTTAGAGGGCCGTCAACGAACTCATCGACCGTCCCGGTCGACGCCCCACGCGATGCCCCGCTGCGGCCGATACTGGCTACGGACTATCCACAAGTCCAACAAAAAGTTGCAAAAATGCAACACTCGTGCAACGTTTCTAACTGATTGTTATATAACGGTTTTTAGTTCTGGCGATGATGTCGATCCAGAAAGGTCACAGGCGGCAATGCGGCGATACGAAGAGATTGCTGCAGTGCGGGATAACTCGCCAGCAGGCCAGCAGCCTCCGCCATCTCCTCGACATCGTTGAACATCGGAACGCCAGCACGCTCCATGGTGGCGAACCAGTCGGCCTTTCCCGGCAGGGTTCCCATCATGCTGTGAAGCAGGGGGACCCGGGCGTCGGCGGCGAGGTCCGCCAGCCGGGCGATCACCGGTCCGGCGTCGACCATGAAGGGCACCACATGGATCATCATGACCATGTCGTAGGCGTGGGCGGCATGGTTCATGGCTGCCTCGAAGGCGAGCCCGAAGCGGTCCTCCCGGGCGTCGGCCAACAGGTCGATCGGATTGGCGACCGAGGCTTCCGGCGGCAACTGCTGGCGCAAGACCTCGGCCATGGCGGTCGGCAGCGCGACGAGATCGAGTCCCTCGAGCGAGGCCTGGTCGGCGCAAAGCACGCCCGGGCCGCCCGAATTGGACAGGATCAAGGCCCGCTTCCCGAGGCCCCTCGGGAAGCGGCCGAACGCCTTGGCGGCCAGCAGCAACCGGCGCAGGCTTTTCACCCGGACGATGCCGCACGAAGCGCAGAAGGCATCGATGGCCGCATCGTCGTTGGCGACCGCGCCGGTGTGCGCCGAAGCCGCCTGCCCGCCGATTTCGGTCCGGCCGCCAAAGAGGGCGATCACCGGCTTGGCGGCGGCCACAGCGCGGGCGACCTCGCGGAAGCGCTCGTGATCCTCGATCGACTCGATATAGAGAAGCGCCGTGCCGATCTCCGGTCGTTCGCCCAGCCAGGCGAGGTAATCCTCGACGCCGAGATGGACGGCGTTGCCCACCGAGACCACCGACGCCAGGGGCAGGTCGCGCGCATTGGCCTTGTCGATGAACTCCTCGGCGAGCGCGCCCGACTGGGAGATGAAGGCGAGACCATTGGCCGAGCCCGCCGCGGCCCCGGGGGGCAAATCGCGGAGGAAGGTCGCGGCGAAGCGCCAGCCCGGATCGAGGTGGATGACACCTGCGCAGTTCGGCCCCGCAATCGTGAGGCCGCGGTCGGCCGCAAGTTGCAGCAGTGCCTCGTTGCGCGCCACGCCAACCGGCCCGGCTTCGGCAAAGCCGCCGGGCAGGATGAGGAGATTACGGATCCCGCGATCGGCCGCTTCGCGGGCGGCGTCGAGAATGGCGTCGGGACGTATGACGATGACGGCGAGATCGACGGGCGGGTCGATGGCGCCGATCGAGGTCACCGACTCGTAACCGAAGATCGTGCCGCCCTTGGGATTGACCGGAACGACACGACCGCCATATCCGGCTTGCCGCAACATCTGCATGATGGCGCCGCCCGACGACGTGGCCCGCTCGCCGGCGCCGATGACGGCAATGCTGCGGGGTGCGAAGAACGGCGAGAGGTCGCGTGAGCGCGCGGTCATGACGAATTGTTTGCAGCACAAACAATAGAGGAGAGCAAGATGGCCGATCCGATCGAACTTCTGATCCAGGGGCGCGCTCACGACCTGGGCGGCGGCTTTGCGGTCCGGCGTGTGCTGCCCAGCGTGAAGCGCCGCATGGTCGGGCCGTTCGTCTTCCTCGACCATTTCGGCCCGATGGATGTGCCGCCGGGCGGCGGCATGGAGGTGCGGCCGCACCCTCATATCGGCCTCGCCACCGTCACCTACCTGTTCGAGGGCGGCATCTTTCATCGCGACAGCCTGGGCTATGCCCAGGCGATCCGGCCGGGCGACGTCAACTGGATGACCGCCGGCAGCGGCATCGCCCACAGCGAGCGCACCGAAGCAGAGATGCGTCGCACCGGCTTTCGCATGCATGGCGTCCAGACCTGGGTGGCGCTGCCCAAGGCGCATGAGGAGACTGCCCCTGCCTTCGAGCACGTCGAGGCGGCGAAGCTGCCAACTTGGACCGAAGCCGGCGCGGCGTTGCGGCTGATCGTCGGCAGCTATGCCGGACGGACCGCGCCGACCACGCATTTCTCGCCGATCTTCTATGTCGGGGCGGAATTGACGGCCGGCGCGCCTCTCTCGGTGTCTCCCGAGCACGCCGAGCGCGCCGTCTACGTCGCTGACGGCAGCGTCACGATCGGTGACCGCGCGCTCGTGGTCGGCGATCTCGTGGTACTGGCCGGCGGCGTCGCGGCCGGGCTGGTGGCGGGCGCCGACGGCGCCAAGCTGATGCTGCTGGGAGGCGCTGCCATGGACGGTCCGCGCCACATCTGGTGGAACTTCGTGTCGTCGTCGAAGGAGCGGATCGAGCAGGCCAAGGCAGATTGGAAGGAGGGCCGGTTCGCCAAGGTGCCGGGCGATCCGGAGTTCATTCCGCTGCCGGACAAGTAGCGCTTACTTCTTCTCGACGTTCCAGAATATCGGGACCGGGGAGGGAATGTTCCCGGTCACGTTTGTGCGCCGAGCCATCGGTTGAAGGAACTGGCCGAGCGGCACGGTGATGCCGAGGTCCAGGACGCGCTTCTGGACCTGCTCGGCGAGCGCGAACTGTTTCTTGGGATCGCTCTCTCTCGCGAACGCCATGCGCAGCTTCTCGATCTCCTCGTCGAGCGGCCAGCCGAACTGCGCGCGGTCGCCTGTCGCCTCGGTGTAGTGGTTCACGATCGGGTCGGACAGCAGCACGGTCGCCGCCGCGGTCATCGAGATGTTCCAGCCGCCCTTGTCGACCGGGTCCTTCTTTGTGCGGCGCGACACCTGGGTCTGCCAGTCCATCGACTGCACGTCGACCTTGAAGCCGCCCTTCTCGAGCAGGCTCTTGGCGACCGGCGCGAGGTTCACGTGCGTATTGAGGTCGGTGGTCTGCAGCACGACGATCGGCTTGCCGTCGTAGCCCGCCTCCGCGAGAAGCTTCTTCGACTCCTCGAAGTTCGATTGCAGCAGTCCGTCGGCGCCGGCTGCCGTCTCGAACGTCGCGCCGCAGCCGAACATGGCGCGGCATTCCTTGAAGTAGCGCGGGTCGCCGATGTTGGCTTTCAGGAAGTCGAGCTGGTTCAGCGCATACTCGGCGGCGCGGCGGGCCTTGAGGTTGTCGAACGGCGGCAGCTTCCAGTTGAAGCGCAACACGTAGGTGCTCCCGAGGTGGTCGGGCACCGTGATCACGATGTTCTTGTCCCTCTCCAGCACCGGCAGGAGGTCGTGCGCCGGCGTCTCGATCATGTCGATCTCGCCCTGGATCAGCGCATTGACCGCGGTCTGGCCGTCGGGGATCGAGACCCACTCGATGCGATCGAGCTTGGCGATCTTGCCGCCGGCCAGGCCCGACGGCTGCTCCTTGCGCGGCACGTAGCCGGGATTGCGCAGATAGACGACCTTCTCGCCGGGCTTCCACTCGTCCTTCTTGAAGATGAACGGGCCTGAGCCGGTGGTGTCGGAGATCTGCTGGCTGATCGGTGTCTCGGCGACCCGCTTGGGCATCACGAACAGCGGCACCGAGGCCGACTTGGCCAGCGTCTTGAGTACCAGGCCGAACGGCTCCTTGAGCGTGATCTGGAAGGTGTTCTCGTCGACCGCCTTCATCTCCTTCGTCACCTTGGCGAGCAGGCCGCCCTGTACGTCCTTGTCGGTGAAGCGCTTGATCGAAGGGATGACGTCGGCCGTCGTGACGGGCGTGCCGTCGTGCCACTTCAGCCCGTCGCGCAGCTTGAAGGTCCAGGTGAGCTTGTCGTCGCTCACCGTCCAGCTCTCGACCATCTGCGGCTGCGGCTCGAGCTTGCCGTCGAGCGCGAACAGCGTGTCGTAGATCAGGTAGCCGTGGTTGCGCACGATGTAGGCGGTGGTCCAGATCGGATCGAGGATCTTGAGATCCGAATGCATGACCACGCGTAGGGTCTTGTTCGACTGCGCAACGGCGGGACCGGCAACAAGCGGGACCCAGAACGCGACCATGAGGGCGAGGAGCGAACGACGCAGCATGGCACTCTCCTTCAGGAGATGGTCGGTTTCAGGTGATGGTCGGTGGTGTCCAGGTCGTCTCATCGTCGAGCGGATAGACCGGTCGCGGCAACTTGGTCCAAGTGAAGTTCTCCAGCACCGGCGATGTCAAGCCGGGGCAGTCGACCTCGTAGATCTGGTCGGATTTGAAGAATTCGTCGAAGCCGCCGCGGAAATGGCCGCGACTCTTGACGACGACGACCCGTGCCTGGGCGATGTCGAGGTCGAACATCTCGAACTGGCGCGGGTCCATGCACTGGCAGCGATGGCTGATGACGACGATCTGGATGCCGCCGAGGTCGAGCAATGCCGAGGGGCCCATGTCGGCCGAGACATTCTTCAGCACGCCGCGGCGGCCGACATATTCTCCGTTCGAGAGTTTCACGACCTTGGCCTGGCTGTCGAACGGCAGGGAGAATTCCTGGTGCTCCTCGGTATTGAACGAGGCGGTGAAGATGGCGCTTTCGCCCAGCGCATGCGCCTTTGCCGCCAGTGCCGCATCGTTGAACACGCCGAAGATGACGTTTTGCGCGCCGGCGCTCTTCAGTGCGCGCAGCAGGTAGGTCGTGTTGCCCCGGCCGCCGCCGCCGGGATTGTCGGCGACGTCGGCCAGGATGATCGGCTTGCGTCGGCGGTCGCGGCCGACCGAGGCGGCAAGCTGGACCGCGTCACCCAGTGACATCATCGCACGCTTGAAGCGCTCCTTCATGCCCCAGGCCCGCTTGGCGATGTCGAGCGAGAGGCCCGCGGCGGCCTGCCGGTTGCCGTTGCGCGCGGTGACGACGGCGGTAAGGCCGTTCTTCGGGCTGTCGCTGTAGGCGAAGCCCGCCATCACCGAGACGTTCAGGATGTCGCCGCCCACCTTGGTCTGCCCGTACTTGACGAGGTCGGCATAGGGCCCCTTGGCGGTGAGCAGCGAGATCTGCGGCGCCACGATCGGCACCTTGACCATGGTGATCGCCGTCCTGGCGCCGGCCAGGCACTCGCGCATGTGCTTGGCGGCCTCGACGCCGCGCTCATGGATGTCGTTGTGCGGGTTCTCGAGGTAGCCGACGAACACCGAGATATTGTCGATCATCTTGTGCGAGACGTTGGCATGCAGGTCGAACACGACGACCACCGGGATCTCGGGGCCGACGACCCCGCGCACGATCTCGAACAGGTCGCCGTCGGGATCGTCGGTGCCCTGGGCCAATGCCGCGCCATGGCTCGAGATAAACACTGCATCGAGCGGCAGCGCCGCTTTCAGGCCGGCCTCGATCTCGAGCAGGAAATCGCGGAAGAAGCCTTCCTCGACCGGTCCGCCCGGCTGGGCGAGCGACACGCGCAGCGGCACCGGGGTCCATTGTCCGGTGCGGTCCATCTCGGTGAAGAATCCCGGCAGGTCCGGCATGGTGATCGACGCGCCGGAGCGGGCTTCGCTCACGATGCGGTTGCCGCGGATGTCGACATCCTGTTCGAAATCGGCGGCCGTCGTGACGGGCGAGAAGCGGTTGCACTCGATGGCGAAGCCGAGGATGGCGATGCGCGGGTTCTCGCTGGACACGGTCTCCTCCTTAGGCGGCGAACGCGGGCTCGTAGGCGAAGAGCCCGGCCTGGCCGCCAGTGTGGATGAACACAATGTTCTCATCCTTGCCGAAAGTCTGCTTGCGCACGAGGTCGATCAGCCCCGACATCGCCTTGCCGGAGTAGACCGGATCGAGCAGCACGGCCTCGGTCTCGGCGAGCAGGCTCACCGCCTCCTTCATGCCGGGCGTTGGGATGCCATAGGCCTCGCCGAAATAGCTGTCGTTGGCCTCGATGCTGTCGCGGGCGATCGCGCTCTTCAGGCCGAGGAGGTTGGCCGTGGCGTCGACCAGCTTGCTGACATTGGCTTCCTGGTTGGCGCGCGGCCGTCCGACGGTGATGCCGAGCACGCGCACGCCGCTTTGCGTGGCGGCGAATCCCGCGACCAGTCCGGCCTGGGTGCCGCTGCTGCCCGTCGCATGCACGACGCGGTCGACGCGGATGCCGAGGTCGGCCGCCTGCTGCAGGATTTCGAACGCGCAGCCGACATAGCCCAGCGCGCCAATCGCGTTCGAGCCGCCGCCGGGGATGATGTAGGGGCGTCCGCCGCTCTTTCTGACCTCTTCGGCCGCCAGTTCGGCTGCCGCCGTCATCGAACTGTCGCGAGGCACGTACTTGAGGCTGGCGCCCAGCAGGCGGTCGAGCAGCACATTGCCATTATGGCGATACGCATCGGTCGGCTGCGACACGCGCTCTTCCAGCACGAGGATGCATTTCAGGCCAAGCTTCGATGCAGCGGCGGCGGTCTGGCGTGCGTGATTGGACTGAAGTGCTCCAAGGGTGATCAGTGTGTCGGCACCCTCCTTCAACGCATCGGCCACGAGATACTCGAGCTTGCGGGTCTTGTTGCCGCCGGTGGCGAGCCCCGTGCAGTCGTCGCGCTTGATCCAGAGATTCGGCCCGCCGAGCCGGGCGCCGAGACGCGTCATCGGTTCGAGTGGCGTCGGCAGGTGACCCAGACGTACGCGGGGAAAGCGACCCAACTGCAACAACGTCCTGTCTCCTTCTAGCGTTGGCGGGCGAGAAACGCCTCGACCAGCCCATTGAACGTAGCGGCCTGCTCGAAGTATGGCGAGTGGCCGGCGTCAGCCATCAGGGCAGCTTCGCCGCAGGTCAGCGTTGCCGCAATGGCGCTTGCCAGAAAGGGCGGGAAGACCACGTCCTCGCCTCCGGCGATCAGAAGCGTGGGCACATCGAAGGTTTTGAATTCGGCCGTGCTGCGGCTTGCCGTGCGGCGGAGGCCGGCGCGCAGCTTCTCCTTGTCGAGCATGCCCGCCATCTCGTCGATGCTGCGATAGAGAAGGTGCAGTGCGGGGGAACGCGCCGCCGCCGGGGCGCCCATCGCAGGGTGGATTCCCTTGGCGGCACCGTCCTTGAGTTTGGCCTCGGCACCCTTCAGCCACGCATCGTATTGTTTGCCGCCCGAGGGATCGCAGCCGCGGCGGTCGAGCGTGCCGGAGGTCGAACTCAGCACCAGCGCTTTTACGCGCGCTGGATGGGCGATGGCGTATTCGAGCATCGTCCAGCCACCCATCGATTGGCCGACGAGGCGCACGTCGGGGAATTTCAGATGGTCGATCAGGGCGGCGAGGTCGCCGGCATAGTCGGCCGGATTAGGCCCGCCGGCGATGGCTGTGGAGGGCGCGAAGCCGCGATGGGCGAAAGCCACGCACGTGTAATGCGGCGCGAAGTGCGCGACCTGCTGCCACCAGCTGAGATGATTACCGCCCAGCCCATGCGCGAACAGAAGCGCCGGCCCGCTGCCCGAGACTTCATAATAAAGATCGCCGAACGGACGTTCGAGTCGGCCGACGATGCGCTGGGGTGCGCTGTAGGAAGTCATGGCTGGTCCTCTCAGAAGAGGACCAGCCTAGAGCCCAGGATGCCGAGCGGCCAGCGGCCGGCAGCATAGAGACGAAACTTGCTTTCGAAGGGCGAAGCGGGCTGCCCGGCGAGACGAGCGACCGCCAGTTGGTAGACGGCTTGTGACGCAGCACCTGCCGCGACATGGATCGAGGCGGCAGCGGCCTTGCCCATGCGGGCTGCCGCGGTCGCGGCCTTACCATGCACGAGATCGCCGGTTTCCGTCGTGAGGTCGGTGAGCGAGGACCACAGCGCGTACTCGGGATAGTGGGCTTCGGCCTCAGCGAGCAGCGTCCGTCGCAGGGACTCCTCGCGGTCCCACCATGCCGGTGTCCAGTCGGGCGCCTTCAGGAGCCGCTCGGCCTCGGGCCAGTCGCGCGCCAGGCCAATTTCCAAGGAGTCGAACCCCAGTGCCGCGCCATAGGCTACGGCATCGGTGCGGTCGCCCTCGGTGAGAGGCTCGCCCAATGCGGCGAACCACGAGGCGGCGCGAACCTCGACACGCAGCGCTTCGAGCTGCGCGCCGGGCAAGGCGGTGACTTCAGTCACCTAGTCGCCGAGGCCTTTCGCAACAATGCGAGGCCGCGGGCAGCCTTGTTGCGACCGCGCCCGGCCCGAATGGTGAAGCGCGCCTCGGCATCCGCTTCGGTGATGACGACTGTGGCCATTTCTTCCATGAGGCGATTGACGCTTGTGCCGCGGCGGCGCGCCAGCGATTTGAGGCGAGCGTGCTTGTCGTTCGGCAAACGAAGGGTGAGAGCGCTCATTTTGCATGCTCCTTGATGAATTTCTCCGGTGTTACGACCGAGAGCTGCGGAAATCTGAGTTCCATCCTGCCGACATGGCGGACGTTCCTCGTGACGACATGGCTTGCACCGCCTGCTACGGCAAGCTCGACGAGATGATTGTCCGACTCATCGTGCAGATTTGGCCGCCAGCCGAAGTAAATGCGGGTCAATTCGCAATGCGCCAGGAAGATGTCAAAAAGCTCGTTCCGCTCGCCCGCCGACAACCGTGATCGCGCGAACAGCGACTTCCGGCCGAGAACGTCCTCGTATTCGGCCAGAAGCGCCGCCCCCATCAGCGGAACATTGCGTTCCTGAAGGCATGAAGCAACGACGGCGCTCGACGCGCCGGTGCCGAGGCAAGCTCCGATGAAGACGTTCGTATCGACGACGATGATCACTTCACAATGGTAGCAAAATTGCCACCATCGGGCGAGTCTACTTCGAGTGATCGCTCACGCCGCCTGCCGGATCTCCGGCAGGGTGAGGCCGTACTTGCTTGCCACCTCGGTGGCGCGCGTCACGAAGTCCTGGCGCATCTCGTCGTTGGTGCGCTGCTTGATCTTCCATTTGCGGAAGATCTCGTTGTTGCGCGACTTCGAGCCGCCGAAGAACGACGGCAGGTAGGGCCAGTATTCGTTCACCGCCGCCTGCAGCCGCTCCTTGCCGTCGGGTGTCTTCACCAGCTCGGCCGAGAAGTCCTCGCCGAACTGCGCGTGGAAGCGCTCCTCCGGCATGGTCGCGCGCGCCAGATTGCGCAGCGGATGGAAGGTGCAGTGCAGCAGGTCCTCGACCTGCAGGATCTCGGCGAGGTCGGCCAGCAGCTTGATGGCCACGAACTCCTCCCAGGTCTTCAGCGGAAATTCGAAGATCGACAGCGGCTTCTTGCCCGTGCCCGGCACCATGCGCTCCTCGGCAATGCCGATCTGTGTGCCGAGTTGCTTGAAACGGACGTGATGGCCGTACTCTTCCATGGCCACGCGGCAGGTCAGCCACTTGGCGTAGGGCGTCGGCGCATAGGCGATGGCCGGCTCATCGAACACCTGCGCGCCGTAGAGTTCGTTGATGGCATGGCTGATCACGAGCTTTGAGACCGCCTCGCGATACTCCTCGGGCGCATTCTTCAGCTCTTCGATGGTCTTCACGACGATGTCGGTCATGGCGGATCTCCTCAGACGAGGGGTTCGGTGTTGAAGGCTTCGAGATCGGTGGTCATGTCGGTGAACTGGCCGCCGAACTTGGCGGTGAGGTCCTGCGCCAGGGTCGCGGGTGTATCGACGACGAGTTTGGCCACGGGGCGCGGCTGGCTGAACAAGAAGACCTCGCGACCGCGCACGCCGAACAGCTGGCCGGTGATCGATTTTGCCGCCGGCGAGGCGAGGGAGGTCACGAGTGCGGCGACATGGTGCGCGCCGATCTTGAGCGCGCGCTCCTTGTAGATCTTCTGAGCGTCGTTGGCGGGCTGGATGATGTCCGTGACTCGTGTCTTCGCGAACGGCGCCACGGCGTTCACCGTGATGTTGGCGCGCTGCAAGTCCATGGCGCTGACCCGCGTGAGGCCGAACAGCCCGGCCTTGGCGCTGGCGTAGGCCGCCTGGCCCAGATTGCCGTAGAGCCCGGCCGACGAGACGATGTTGACGATGCGGCCCCAGTCGTAGCCCTCTTTGCCGCCCCGCCCGGATTTGCCCTGCTCGCGCATGATGCCGGACGCCGCATTGATCAGGTAGAAGGCGGACGAGAGGTTGGTGCGGATCACGGCGTCCCAGTCGCGCGGATCGGCGCGGAAGACGAAGGCATCACGCAGGATCGCCGCATTGTTCACGATGATGTCGATGCCGCCGAACTGCTTCACCGCCATATCGACCAGTTGCTTGGCCACGCCCGGCGAGGCGACGCTCTCCGAGAATGCGAGGGCATTCTTGCCGCCTGTCTTGTCGTTGAGCGCCTTGGCTGTGTCGCGGGCGACCGCGGGATCTCCGTCGTCGCCCGAGATCGAGGCGCCGTTGTCGGCCACGATCACTTTGGCGCCTTCGGCCACGAGGGCTTCAGCGATGGCGCGCCCGATGCCGCGGCCGGCACCGGTGACGATCGCCGAGCGTCCTTCCAACTGTCCGGTCATCGTTCCGCTCCCGTTTTCTTGTTGGCGCTGGCCATCTCGGCCGCGGTGTAGAAGGCGTCGGCGTGGATATCGATCCGCCGCATGCCGCGCTGCTCGAGCAGCCGCGTGGCGGCTTCGACCATGACCGGCGGTCCGGCGAGATAGGCCTTGCAGCCGTCGACCTCGTCGAAGTCGGCGGCGACCGCCTCATGGACCAGGCCGCAGCGCCTCGCGAGGCCATCGCCTTCGCTCAGCACCGGGATGAAGTGAAGGTTCTTGTGGCTGCCGGCCAGTTCGGCGAAATCGTCGTGCAGATAGAGGTCGCGCTCGGCGCGGACGCCGAAGTAGCAGTAGATGTGCTGCGGCAGGTTCTTCTGCAGGGCGCGCTCGACGATCGCCTTGATCGGCGCCATGCCCGAGCCGCCGGCGACGGCGATGATCGGCCCGCGATGGGTCTCGCGCAGATAAGAGGTCCCGAACGGTCCCTCGACCCGCACGCTGTCGCCAAGTCCGAGCTTCTCGGCAACATGCAGGCTGGTGGCGCCGCCTGCGGTGCGGCGGATGTGGAACTCGAGGATCGGATCGCCCGGCACGTTGGCCCCCGGCACGTTGGCCCCCGGTACGTTGGCCATCGAATAGTCGCGGGGTGGGCAACCGTCGAATGTGACGGAGGCGAATTGGCCGGCGGAGAAGTCGAAGGGGCCGCCCGAGACAATCTCCAGCCGCACGCGCTTGATGTCGTGCGTGGCGTCGTCGAGGCCGACGACCTTGCAGGTGAGCAGTCGGCGTGGATGGACGATCAGGTCGTCCTCTTCGAGCCAGGCGACCTCGGACTCCTCCCAGGGCACGGCGCGGCAGGCGAGGATCAGTCCGCGCGCCTTCTCTTCGTCGGACAGGGCGAACTCGGAATAGCCCTCCATCGTCACCTCGCCTTTGACGAGGTGGGATTTGCAGGCACCGCAATTGCCGGACTGGCAGCCGAACGGGTAGGAGACGCCGGCATCCAGCGCGGCTTCCAGAATGGTGGCGCCGGTCGGCACGTCGATGGTGCGGTCGGCCTGGGCGATGCGGACTTTGAAGCTCATCGGGTACTGCGCGCGAGAATTTGTTTGCTCCCCAAACAATCGCCGTTTACCACTCGTTTCATGGGCCGTCCACCTGCCAAGACCTCCGCCGCCAATCTCGATCGCGGGCTGCTGCCGTCGCTGCTGGGCTATGCGCTCCGTCGCACGCAGTCCGCAGTATTCGCCGATTTCGCCGCAACGTTTTCCACGGCCGGCGCGGCGCTGACACCGGGCGAATTCGGCCTGCTGGTTCTCGTCGAACGCAATGCCGGCCTCAGTCAGATGACGCTGGCGCGGGCTCTCGGCATCGACCGCTCGACCCTGGTGCCCATCCTCGACCGCCTGCAGGCGCGCAGCCTGTTGGAGCGGCGGCGCTCGCCCACCGACGGGCGCACCCATGCGCTCGAACTGACGCCCGCCGGCACCAAGGCGCTGGTGCGCTTCACCAGTCTGGTACGGAAGCACGAAAAGCGCATCGCGTCCCGCCTTTCGACCGCCGAAACTGAAACGTTCATCAGCCTCCTGGAGAAGGTGCGGGCCGGCACGCGTTCGATATAGTCCGCCCGCCATGACCAGCAGCCAATGAATTCAGCCCATCCCGATTTCGGCAATGTCGACGGCCAGTCGATGACTGATGCCCAACTGCTCGCGGTGCTGCGGGCCAATCCGCCGGATCCGGTGAAGGTTCTCAACGGCGAGATGCTCGACATCGATTCGGCGCGCGGTACCTGCCGCTTCCGTTTCGAGATCGTGCCGGCCTTCTGTCATTCGAACGGCCGTGTCTGTCAGGGTGGATTCCTAACCGGCATGGTCGACACCGCGATGGCCAATGCCGCCATCGCCAAGGGCAAGATCGCGGTCGCGGTGCCGACGCTCGAACTCAAGATCAGCTTCTTCGAGGCGATGGGTCCGGGGATCGTCTACGCCGAGGGCCGGGTGATGCGTTGGGGCGGCTCGGTGGGCTTCCTCGACGGCGACCTCAAGGACGAGAAGGACCGCCTGATCGTCCACGCGACCTCGACGATCAAGATCGTGCGAGCCAAGCAGGCGCTCCGCGTCAGCGGAGCGTCCGGCGGCGTGTAGCGCTGCAGGGAGCGTAGCGACCGAAGCGCGGGCGCCGCACGGTGCAGAAGGGATCCACACGCTAAAGCACATCATGAGCGGGCTGGAAGCCCGCGGTCCGTCAGAGCTTGAGCCAATGCTCGGCGATCTGCCGGCGGGTGGCGAACCAGGCGCCGCCCTTCTGCTTCATGTGGCCGACGATGCGGTCGAGGGCGGCGATGCGGCCCGGCCGGCCGATCATGCGCAGGTGCAGTCCGATCGACATCATCTTCGGCGAGCGCTCGCCCTCGGCCCACAGCGTGTCGAAAGCGTCGGTCGTGTAGTCGGCGAAGTCGCGCGCCGTCACGAAGCGGTGAAAACCCTGGTGATAGTGCATGTCGTTGGTGTCGAAGCTGTAGGGGATTACCAGATGCTTCTTGCCCGACACCTCCGTCTCGAACGGCAGGTCGTCGGAATAGTCGTCGCTATCATAGAGGAAGCCGCCTTCCTCGACGAGCAGGCGTCGCGTGTTGGGTGAAGGCGTGGAGCGCGTGTGCCAACCCACGGGCCGCGTACCGGCGATCTCCGTCAGTACCTTCACCGTCCTGGCGATTGCCTCGCGCTCGGCTGCCTCTTCCATGTGGGCATGCTTCTCCCAGCGCCAGCCATGGCAGGCGATCTCGTGGCCGCGCTTCACGGCATCCTCGATCAGCCAGGGCGACAACTGCGCCGCCATCCCGCAAGTGCTGACGGTGGTGGCGATGCCCAGCCGCTCGAGTGTGTCGGCGATGCGCCACCACGCGGCCTTGGTGCCGTACTCGAAGTGCGATTCCATGCAGCGGTCGGGAACGCCTAAGACTTCGTCGGTGACTTCGTAAACCTTCTCGTTGTGCGGATCGCCCGAGGAGAGTGACATCTCGGCGCCCTCCTCGAAGTTGATCACGAAGGAGACGGCAACCCGTGCGCCGCCGGGCCACTTCGGATCGGGTGGCGTGCGGCCGTAGCCCCTCATGTCGCGCATAACTCGATCACGCATCCTTGTGGCCGATCACGTTGGCGAGCGCCTGGCTGAGGCCCGTGGAATCCTTCGGGCCGGGCCGGCGGTAGGTGCCGACGGTCGCCTTGCGTGGATTGAGGCGCACGAGGCCTTCGGCCATGGTGACGGCGGCCTGGATGCCGTCGACCAGTGGCACCGGCACACGCTCTCGCAGCTTCGTGGCGAGCCCGGCGAGCGGTGCGCCGGCCAGGATCACCACGTCGGCGCCGTTGTGGGTGACGACGCGGTTGGCGAGGTCGACCAGCAACTGTTCCTTCTCATCGGCCACGTCGTTGATGTTGGTGAAGGCGCTGTCGAGCATCTGGATGGCAGCGCACCGGCCCGACATGCCGTGCCATTCCACGATCTCGGCGAACCACGGTTCCAGCGCCTTGGCGAAGCTCACGATGGCGAATTTGCGGCCCAGGGTGCAGGCGACCAGCATCGCGGCCTCCGCCATGCCGACCACGGGGAAGTCGAACAGCTCGCGTGCGCCGCCCAGGCCCGGATCGCCGAAGGCAGCGACGATGGCGGCATCGAAGCTGCCGCGCCGCTCGGCCAGCATCTCCAGCATCACCGCGCTGCCGATCGCCGCCTCGGCCCGCGTGGCGATGTAGGGCACGCCGCGCGGCGCCGTCATGGGAAGAAGTTCCGTTCCCGGACTGGCCACCAGCTTGCCGGCGGCAACCAGCCGGTCGGTGACTCCGGTGGAGGTGTTGGGATTGGCGACCAGGATCTTCATCATGCCACCTTAAGATAGATTTGCAGGTTCAGCCGAATCCGTGCTAGTTTTTTGCTACAGTGGACGTCCTTGTAGGCACTGCTGGCAACGCTCGGACGGTCTCCCGTTTCGGGCGTTTTTTGTGGTCCACGGACGTCCGATCCAGCGGTGATTTCTGGCACTCCGATCAAGCGAAGCAGCCGGCGTCGGTGGCACAGTTCGTCAGGGGGCGATCAGGCAGCCGGATCAAGGGCTTGACCCAAGTCCGTGGCACAAGGTGCGGTACACCGCGTGGCACAACGATGTGTGCCGAGGAATGGTCCACTTTCGAGGGGCCGAGCGCCACGGGTATCGGCTCAAAAGTCGGCGAGCTTGCGCAGCCCGACCAGCCGGTCGCCGATGATTAGGGCGACGATGGCGAGCAGGACCAGGCCGGCCGAGATCGCCGCGATCGTGGGGTCGGGGGTCTCCTCGACATACTGCAGCATCTGGATCGGCAAGGTCTTGGTCCAGGCGTCGGTGAAGAAGATCGAGATCGGGTAGTTGTCCATGGACGCCAGGAACGCGAACATGCCCGATGTGAGGAATGCCGGCGCCAGCGCCGGCACCAGCACGCGCATCAGGGCCGTGGGATAATTGCAGCCGAGCGTGCGGGCAGCATCGATCAGCGAGAAATCGAACAGCGAGAGCGCGCCCACCACCGTGCGCACGACATAGGGCAGCGTGATCACGACATGCGCCACGAACAGGCTCGCGTAGACGTCGCGCAGCCCCATGGCCTTGAAGCCCTGCAGCATCGCGATGCCGATCACCAGGCCCGGCAGCATCAGCGGCGAGATCAGGAAGGTGGCGATCGCCTCGCGGCCGGGGAAGCGGCCGCGAACGAGGGCGATGGCGCAGAGCGTGCCCAGCATCATGGCGATGACGGTGGAGATCGCCGCGACCTGCACCGAAACCATGAGGGCAGGCAGCAGGCCGCGCGTGTTGGCGAGCTTCTGATACCAGCGCATCGACCAGTCGGGCGGCGGCAGGGTGAAGACGGTCGACGAGCCGAATGAGACCGCGATGGTGACGATCAGCGGCGTCATCAGGAAGACCACGGCGAAGGCCGCGATGAACCAGACGAAAGTGCGGGTCAGGCGCTCGGTCGCGGTCATGTGCTGCCGCCCAGCCGCCGGGCGAGCCAGGTCGAGCCGACCACGATGGCGACCGCGAGGGTGAGCAGGATGACCGCCGTGGTCGAGCCCAGCTGCTCGTTGCGCATCAGCAGGAAGGAGCGGCCGGTGAGGGTGGCCAGCGTCTGGAACCGGTCGCCGATCAGCAGCGAGGGGATCACGAACATCGACACGCTCATGGAGAAGACGAAGGCCACGCCCGAGACAATGCCCGGCAGGGTGAGCGGCAAGGTTACGTGCGTAAAGCGATAGAGCGGTGTGGCGCCCAGGGTGGCGCCGGCTTCGCTGAGGCGCGGGTCGATCAACTTCACGACCGAATAAATCGGCAGGATCATGAAGGGCAGGAAGATGTTGGCCGCACCCAGCACCAGCCCGGTCTCGGTGAACAGCAGCCGCTGCGGTTCGTCCCAGATGCCGAGCCCGACCAAGAGTTGGGAGACGACGCCGTCGCGGCGCAGCACGATCTGCCAGGCGAAGGCTTTCACCACCGCGCCGATCGAGAGCGGCAGGATGATCGAGACCAGCATCACGATCTGGACCACCGTGCCGGCGCGGGCGAGGGCGAACGCCGCAGGATAGCCGATGACGAAGCAGAAGAGCGTGACCCAGGCCGCGACCCGCAACGTGTTGCCGATCACGCGCCAGTTGAAGGGGTCGCTCATGAACGAAATGTAGGGCTGCACGGTCGGCCCAGCGGGACCGACGAAGCTCTTCATCAGCAGCCAGAGCAGGGGGTAGGCGTAGACGACCAGCAGATAGAGGACGGCCGGCACCGCAAGCAGGATGACGGGATCCCGCCACGGCGAGGGGGCCGACGAGGGGGTGGCCCGCGTGTTCATGACGCTGGATAGATGAGCGTGTCGGACACGGCCCAACCGAGTTTCATCTCCGTTCCCGGTGCCGGCACGCCGTCTGCCAGGTCGGCCGTCTCGACCATGAGCTGATCGCTGCCCTCGGTCTCGAAGTGGAGCTGGACCTTCGAGCCCTGGAACACGGCATCGCGCAGGCGGGCGATGAGCGCGTAGTCTCCGGGCGCATTCACCCTGATGCGTTCGGGCCGCACCGCGAGCAGGACCGAGGCGCCCGCCACGAAGTTGCCGACGGCGCGCAGCGGCCCGAACGCTGTTTCGACCGTCACCATGCCCTGATCGGTGCTGACGACGGTACCCGCGAGACGCGACGAGAGGCCGACGAACTCCAGGGCGAAGGCGGTCGCCGGCCGCCGGTAAATTTCCTCCGGCGTCGCCAGGTGCTCGATGGCGCCGCGATACATGACGGCGATGCGATCGGACATGGTGAGCGCCTCGTCCTGGTCGTGCGTCACGAACACCGCGGTGGTGCCGAGTTCGCGCAGCAGGCGCCGCAGCTCGATCTGCATCGTCTCGCGCAGCTTGCGATCAAGGGCGGAGAAGGGCTCGTCGAGCAGCAGCAGCTTGGGCCCGACCGCGAGCGCGCGGGCAACAGCCACGCGCTGCTGCTGGCCGCCTGACAGGGCGCGTACCGAGCGATCGGCAAATTCGGTGAGATGCACCAGCTCGAGGAAGCGCTTCACCGTCGGGGCGATATCCGAAGCGGCGCGCCTGCGGGCTTTTAGGCCGAAGGCCACGTTCTCGGCGACGGTGAGGTGGGGGAATAGCGCATAGTTCTGGAACACCACGCCGACGTCGCGCCGATGCGGCGGCTTGGCCGTGATGTCCTCGCCGTCGAGCCGGACCGTGCCGCGATCGGCCGAGAGAAGCCCCGCCACGATCCGCAGCAAGGTAGTCTTGCCGCAGCCGGAAGGCCCGAGCAGCGACACGAATTCGCCGGCGCGGACCTGGAGATCGACACCCCCCAGCACGGTGGCGGCGCCGAACGATTTCTCCGCCGCCGAGACGTCGAGAAAGGACTCCGTCACGACGCGCTCTACAGCGCCATGTCCCGATCCCAGCGCTTGACCCACGCTTCACGGTTGGCGGCGACGAAGGCCCAGTCGACGGTGTGGATCGTGGCGTTCGTCGGCATGCCGGCGGGAATGGCCGCGTCCTTGTTGGTCGGCAGCGAATTGGTCTTGGCGGCGAGCGTGCCCTGCACATCGACGCTCAACATGACGTCGATGTAGCCGGCGCCCAGCTCGGGCTGCGGCGCGCCTTTCACCAGGGCGACGCCGGACGGCATCGAGAAGATGCCTTCCTTCGGCACGGCGATGTCGACCGGGGCGCCGCTGCTCTTGCGGTCGAGGGCCACCTGCGAGATCGCGCTCGAGATCATGAAGCCCTCGCCCTGCTCCAGCAGATTGTACGCCTGTGGCATCTGCGTGTAGGCGGTCAGCAGGTTTGGCTTGATCGTCACCAGCTTCTTGAAGGCGGCGTCGATGTCCTTCTGGGCGTCGGCCATCGGCTTGCCGGTGGCGAGGTGTGCGGCCATGAACAGGTTGGCGAGACCCTCGGTGTTCTGCAGTGAGGGCAGGATGATGCGGCCCTTGTACTTGGGGTCGTAGATGTCCGCCCACGAGGTCGGCGGCACGGGCATCACCTTGGGATTGTAGGCGATGGCGAGCCAGGGCTGCAGGTAGTTGCACCACATGCCGTCCATATGGATCGTGCCGGGCTTCAGGAGCGCCAGGTTCGGGATCTTCGCTGGCGTAAGCTTCTCCAGCAGGCCTTCGCTGACGGCGGGGATCATCACCGGATCGTCCATCATCACGACGGACAGATACTGCTTGTCCTTGTTCTTCTGCATCTTCTCGAGATTGACCAGCGAGCGCGAACCCTCGAACACGACCTTGCAGCCCAGTTTCTTTTCGGCCGCTGGCGCCACGATCTGCTCGACGAAGCTCTTGTGGCTGGCGGCCCCGCCGACCACGACTTCCTTGGTCTGGGCGCGCAGGATACGCGGCGCCGCGAGGGTGGCAGTCGCCGCACCGGCAGCGGCCAGGATTGCCCGGCGATTGAAAGAGACGGTCGTGGTCTTTGTCATGAGGGGCTCCCTTGTCGACCCCCGGGAAGCAAGGAACGTGCCTAGGGAGTGGCCTTCAGCCGCGCTACCTCGTCTTCCAGTTCCTTGATCCGCTGCGTGAGCTGGTTCACTGCCGGTGCGATCTCGGTCTCGCTGTAGCGAGCGACAATGTGCTGGCGGCAGTTGATGTCCCAGGCCTCGATCCTGAAGGCGATCGCCCGTTGCGGTTTCGCCTTGTACGCGGGGTCGACCAGACGCTCCATGAGTTCGGCATCATCCTCGATCACACGGGCGCGGCCCCAGAGCTTTAGCCGCTGCTGGGTGGCGAAATGCAGGATGAAGATGTGGGCTCGGTCGTTCTCCTTGAGATGGCCCAAGGTGATGTACTGCCGATTGCCGGCGAAATCGGCGAAGGCGAGCATGTGAGTTCCGATCGGCTTCAGGAAGCCCGCCGGCCCGCCGCGATGCTGGATATAAGGACGGCCATCGGCGCTGGCCGTTGCAAAGAAGAAGGTATCGATGGCGGCCAGGAACTGCCGGAGGTCGTCCGTGATCTCCGACTGCCAGTCGCGATCCTCGAAGGCGGCGCGCGAGCCGAGACGGGCCTGCTCCGCCTTGACCGCCGGCGAGAACATCACGTCTTCGGGTTTCTCCATGGCTACTCCAGTTTCTTGCCGAGCTGGCCCGCCACTTCCTGGATGAACTGCCAGGCGACGCGACCCGAGCGCGAGCCGCGCGTAACCGACCACTCGATCGCCCGCTTGCGCAACTCGTCGGCGGGTACGCCGAGTTTGTAGTAGGCGGCGTAGCCCTCGATCATGGCGAAGAAAGTGTCCTGGTCGGCGTTGTGGAAGCCGAGCCACAGGCCGAACCGGTCCGACAGCGACACTTTCTCCTCGACCGCTTCCGATGGGTTGATCGCCGTCGAGCGTTCATTCTCGATCATGTCGCGCGGCATCAGATGGCGGCGGTTGGAGGTAGCGTAGAACACCACGTTCTCCGGCCGGCCCTCGATGCCGCCCTCGAGTACCGCCTTCAGTGACTTGTAGGCTGCATCCTGGCCATCGAAGGAAAGGTCGTCGCAGAACACCAGGAAACGGCGCGCCGAACCGCGGATCTTCGACAGCAGCGCCGGCAGGGACGGGATGTCCTCGCGGTGGATCTCGACCAGGGCCAGCGGCCCCGGCGGGCCACCCAGCTCATGGTTAACGTGGGCGTGGACGGCCTTCACGATCGAGCTCTTTCCCGCGCCGCGCGAGCCCCACAGCAGGGCATTGTTCGCCGGCAACCCCTTGGCGAATCGCCGGGTATTCTCGAGCAGGGTCTCCTTTTGGCGGTCGATCCCCATAAGAAGGTCGAGATTGACCCGGTTGACCCTCGGCACCGCCTCGAGCCGGTGGCCGGCGGCATGCCAGACATAGGCTTCGGCCGCGCCGATGTCGGCGCCGGGTGCGAGTGGCGGGGCGAGGCGGTCGACCGCTTCGGCGATGCGTGAAAGTATTGCTTTAAGGTCTTGATCCATCGTTGCCGGCCGCCTGAAAGGGGGCGACCATATCGCCCCCCGCTTGCATTGCAAAGCGGGCGCGGGCCGCTATAGTCCGCGCGCTTTTTCGACGGCCGGAAGATCAGGAGCAGAAGATGTTCATTTCCCCAGCGTGGGCTCAGGCGGCAGGCGGCGGCAGCGGGGATTTCCTCGTCCAGCTGTTCCCCCTGATTCTCATCTTCGTCGTGTTCTATTTCCTGCTGATCCGCCCCCAGCAGTCAAAGATGAAGGCCCAGCGCGAGATGCTGTCCGGCGTCAAGCGTGGCGACCGCGTGGTCACAGGCGGCGGCATCATCGGCCTGGTCACCAAGGTGATCTCCGACAACGAGCTGCAGGTGGAACTTGCCGACGGCGTGCGGGTTCGCATCGTCAAGCAGACCATCACCGACATCCTGACCCGCGGCGAATCGGTCCGCGGTGCCAAGGATGGCGAAGAGGACGACAAGCCGATGCTGCCGCCGCCGGCGCCGGCGGGCGAGCGAAAGAGCCTGCTCGGCAGCCTGTTCGGCGGCAAGAAGTAGTCGGACTGGCTGGGAGAAGTAGGTCGGAATGCTGAATCTTCCGCGCTGGCAAGCCATCGTCATCATCGCGATAACGGTGCTGTCGGGACTGTTTGCCCTGCCCAACCTGCTGCCCAGCAGCGTCCTCGATGTGCTGCCGCACTGGTATTCGCAGAGCCGGATCGGCCTCGGTCTCGACTTGCGCGGCGGTGCCCACTTCCTGCTGGAAGCTGATCTGCGCAGCGTTCTCAACGAACGCCTCACCAACCTGTCCGACTCGGTGCGTGCTGAATTGCGCAAGCAGCAGGTTCCCTTCAAGGAAGTCACTGTCGACCCTGGCCGCGCCTTGGTCGTCACCCTGCGCGACGAGGCCCAGCGGGCCAAGGCGATCGAGGCGATCCGGGTTGTCGACCCGGCCCTCGCCGTGTCTGGCGCCGGCGACACCATCCGGATCGCCTACTCGGATCAGGAACTGTTCCGCCGCAAGAAGGAAGTCATCGACCAGTCGATCGAGATCCTGCGCCGCCGCGTCGACGAGACCGGCACGCTCGAGCCCACGATCACGCGGCAGGGCGATGAACGCATCCTGTTGCAGGTGCCCGGCATCAAGGACACCACCGACCTCAAGCGCAAGATCAACCAGACCGCCAAGCTCACCTTCCATCTCGTGAACGAGGACGTGGCGGCGGCCGGTGCGAACATCCCGGCGACGTTGCCGCCCACCACGTTCCTGGTGCCGACGCGTGAGGGCCTGCAGGAGCTGCGGCGGAGCAATCCCAAGGCCTGGGAGGATATCCAGACGGCCAATCCGCGGCTGTCGCCGGAGCAGATCTGCCGGCGCTATCAGCCGCAGTGCCTGCCGGTTCTGAAGCGCGTGGTCGTCGGCGGCGAGGATCTCGACGACTCCAAGGCGACCTTCGAGCAGCAGCAGGGTGGCCGGCCGATCATCAGCTTCACCTTCAATTCGGCCGGTGGCCGCGCCTTCTGCGCCGCCACCCGCGCCAACATCGGCAAGCGGCTGGCGATCCAGCTCGACGGCGAGATCATCAGCGCCCCGGTCGTGCAGAGCGCGATCTGTGGCGGCAGCGGCATCATCACCGGCAGCTTCACGCCTCAGCAGACCCAGGAGCAGGCGCTGCTGCTGCGTTCCGGTGCGCTGCCGGCCACGCTCACCATCATCCAGGAAAGCACGGTCGGCGCCGATCTTGGCGCCGATGCCATCCGCGCCGGCACCGTCGCGGCGATCGTCGGCACTGCGCTGGTGGCGCTGGTGATGTTCGTGGCCTACGGACCGGTGTTCGGCGGCTTTGCCAACCTCGCCATGCTGGTCAACCTGCTGATGGTGTTCGCCGGCATGTCGATCCTCGGCGCCTCGCTCACCCTGCCGGGAATGGCGGGCCTCGTGCTGACGGTCGGCATGGCCGTCGACTCCAACGTGCTGATCTATGAGCGCGTGCGGGAGGAGAAGGCGCTCGGCCGTTCGGCCTTCAGCTCGATCGCCACCGGGTATGAGCGTGCCATGTCGGCCATCATCGACGCCAACCTCACGACCCTGATCGCGGCCGTGCTGCTGTTCGGCTTCGGCTCCGGACCGATCCGCGGCTTCGCCACGACGCTGTCGCTCGGCCTGCTGACCTCGATGTTCAGCTCGACGATCTTCACGCGCATGCTGCTGTCGATCTGGGTGCGTTGGCGCCGCCCCACCGAACTCGTGATCTGAGGGCGCCGTCATGTGGAAGCCCGTTCATCTGTTCGCCTTCAAGAAGAAGTTCGACTTTCTCGGCCAGCGCAAGGCGGCCCTCATCCTGTCGACGCTGATCAATGTGGTGTCGATTCTGGGTGTCGCCTTCGTCGGCCTGAACTTCGGCATCGACTTCAAGGGTGGCATCGCCATCCAGGCGCGCGCCAAGGAGGGCGTGGCCCAGCTCGATACGCTGCGCAGCACCGTCGGCGCGCTGGGCGTCGGCGAGGTCTCGCTGCAGGAATTCGGCGAGGCCAGCACCGTGCTGATCCGTATCCAGCGCCAGGACGCCGGTCCGCAGTGTGTGGCCGGCGCCCAGCGCGTGCTGCAGAAGCGCGTCGGCGCGGGCTGGCAGGCCAAGCCGGGGGCGGCCGGCACGGGCGATGTCGAACTCACGTCGCCGGCGGCGCTCGACGGCGCCGGTTGGCGCGATGCGGTGAGCCGGGTCGGCCTCACCATCCTCGAGCGTCAGTTGCCGCGCGGCGCGACCAATATCGCCAAGGTCGACATGACGCCGGAGCAGCAGGCCGAATGGTGCCAGCAGGTGGCGATCAAGCAGGTCGAGGACGCGATCGGCACCAACTACGAGATCCGCGGCACTGAATCGGTCGGCCCCAAGGTCGGCGACGAGCTGATGGTGAGCGGCATCTGGGCGGTGCTGGCGACCATGGCCGCCATCGTCGTCTATGTCTGGTTCCGCTACGAATGGCAGTTCGGCGTCGGTGCCCTGATCGCCATGCTGCACGACGTGATCTCGACCATCGGCATCTTCGTCCTGCTGCAGCTCGACTTCAGCCTGACCGCGCTCGCCGCCGTGCTGACCATTGCCGGCTACTCGATCAACGACACGGTCGTGATCTTCGACCGCGTTCGCGAGAACATGCGGCGCTACAAGAAGCTCGGCCTGGTCGAGCTGCTCAACATCAGCATCAACGAAACCCTGTCACGCACGCTGATGACGTCGGGAACGGTGTTCGTGGCGGTGGGAGCGCTGGTCCTGTTCGGCGGTCCCGTCCTCTACAGCTTCTCCGTCGCCATGCTGTGGGGCGTCATCGTCGGCACCTACTCGTCGGTCTGGGTCGCCTGTGCCGGCCTCGTCTATCTCGGACTGCGCGCCGACCATCTTCGGCCCGCCGAGGAAGAGAAGGCCGAGAAGGCCAAGACGTGATCCCGCCGCGCCCCGCTTCAGGCGGCAGGGCGCCCGATGACAAGACGCTGCCGGCGCCCGATCCCGCGCAGGTCCAGGTCATTCGCACCTACGGCCCCGGCCGTTTTCTCATCAGTGATCGCGAATGGCGCTCGCCGGTCCTGGTGACGCCACGCTCGACCACGGCCTGGAATGTGACGCGTGCCGAGGATCTCAGTCTGGAGAGCCTCGCGGCGCTCAAGATGGACCCGGCGCCTGCCGAGATTCTGGTCCTGGGCTGCGGCGCGCGCGCAATCTTCGTTCCGCCCAATCTCCGCGCCGCGCTCAAGGCCGCGGGTTTGGCTCTCGAGGTCGTCGACACCGGCTCGGCCTGCCGCATCTACAACGTCCTGCTGGCTGAGAGCCGGCGGGTGGCGGCGGCGTTGATTCCGCTGTAGGCGTTCCGTATGCCGCTCGATCTCTACCTCGGCTTTGTGGCCGCTTGCGCCGTTCTGATCCTGATCCCGGGCCCAAACGTGGCGCTGATCGTTGCCAACAGCGTGGCGCACGGCACGCGCTTCGGGCTCCTCACGGTGGCGGGCACGAGCAGCGCCGTGATGGTGCAGCTCACGCTCACCGTGCTGGGGGCGGCGGCGGTGCTGAATTTTCTGGCCGCGAGCTTCGACTGGCTGCGCTGGCTGGGCGTGGCCTATCTCGTCTGGCTCGGCATTGCGGCGTGGCGGTCGCCGATCGTCGACCTGACGCGGACCGCGCCGCAACCGCGCTTGGCGCGGGCGATCTACATGCGCGGCTTCCTGGTCGGCCTGACCAACCCCAAGACGCTGCTGTTCTACGGCGCGTTCCTGCCGCAGTTCATCACGCCGGGCCCCAGCGCCGCCGACCAGCTCCTGTTACTGGCCGTAACGTTCCTCGTCGTAGCCGTCGCGCTCGACGGGCTGTGGGCGATCCTGGCCGGCCGCTTGCGCGTTCTGCTGGCTGTGCATGCCCGGCTGCGCAATCGGCTGACCGGCAGCCTGCTGATCGGCGCCGGCGTCGGCCTGGCGTTGGCGCGCAAATAAAAAACGGGGCCCCGCAGGGCCCCGTTTCCTCAAATCGCGAGGCCGTCGGATCAGACGGGCATGTTCTGTTGCGCGACCATGCAGTAGAGCATGCCGATCGAGAACATGGTGTTGAAGCGGCTGGCGTAAAGCGCGGGCTTGGCAGCGGCGGCCTTCTGCTCGGCGGTCGCCTCGACGAGGCCAAGGATCTTCTGCTGCGCCGGCCAGATGATGAACCAGACGTTGAAGGCCATGACCAGCGCCATCCACATGCCGACACCGATCATGATGAAGCCCTTCTTCAGCATCAGGGCGCTGAGCAGGTAGTCGCCCGGCTGCATCCAGGCGAGCAACAGTCCGGTGATCACCGTCGCCAGCGCGCCGTAGCGGAAATAGAAGAGGACGTTGGGCGCGATGAACTTGGTGATGGCGGTGCGGCTCTCGACCGGCTGGATCGTCGGCATGGTCGGGACCTGCACGAAGTTCAGGTACCAGAGCAGGCCGATCCAGAGAACGCCGCTGATCACATGCAGCCAGCGCATGGCGAAGGCAGCCCAGGCATGATCGATCTTCGTCATCTGGCCGGTGACCAGGCCGATTACGACGACGATGGCGATGAGCAGAACGACCCCGGCGCCAACTGTGCGCCCCGGTGATGTGAAGATGGCACCCATTAGGTTTTCCCCTTATCTTGTTGATGGGACTAGCGAATCCCTATGACCTTCATTGTAAACTTGTCGCCGTCTGCGTTCAACGGTCGCATATGAATGTTTATCCCCCATGACCGAGGCCTACCAGGCGCCGGAGACTTCGCATCGTTTCGTCCTGGACATGGTGCGCGCGGCTGACCGCGATCGCTTCCTGGCCGCGCTATTCGCGCCGGAGCCTGCACGCCGCGGTTTGCTGGCTTTGTTGGCCTTCGACCACGAGCTTGCCCGTACACGGACCGTCACCCGCGAGCCGATGCTGGCCCGCATCCGGCTCGAATGGTGGCGCGAGGCGGTGGCCGAAGCAGCAGGGGCTGCGACGCCACGGGCGCAGCCCATCGTCGAATCGCTGAGCGAAATCTCCCGGCGGCATGATCTGACGGCAGAAGGGCTCACGGCGCTGATCGATGCCCGCGAGGAGGAGATCGATGGGCCGCTCGATGTCCTGCGTGCCGGCCATGCGCTGGCTGATCTGCAGTTGGACGTGCTGGCCGTGCGCGATGCCGTCACGCGGGACGCCGCACGCGACATCGGCGCGGCGTGGCTGATGGGGGAGGGGCCGGAGCGCAATGCGCTGCTCACCGAGGCGCGGGCGCGGCGAAGCGGGATCGATGCGGCGGCGCTGCCGATTCTGCTGCCGGCGCTTGTACTCGGCCAACCGATGGGCCCCTGGCGCGTGCCGCTCGTTTACTGGTGGGCCGCAAGGCGCGGGCGGTACTAGATGTCCGGGCGCATCGACAAGTCGTGGGTCGTGTTCGACAGCATCGAGAACGGTCAGCACGACCGCTGCGTCGATCTCTTTCGGCGACCCGACGGCAGCTTCGGGTTCGAGGAATTCCGCAGGGACGTCGAGGATGCTGGCGCCTGGACGCCGGTTGCCTACTATTCGCGGGTTGCCTATGCCTCGAATGAGGCGGCACTCGACGCGGCGATTGCGCGCGTGGTTTGGCTAGGCGAGGCGGCAACGACCCGCCGGAAATAGGGAGGGGTATCGTGGCGCGCGTCAAAGCCAACGGCATAGAGATCGAATACGAGACGTTCGGCAAGAAGAGCGATCCGGCATTGCTGCTGATCATGGGACTGGGCGCGCAGCTCACGCTCTGGCCGGAATCGCTGTGCGAAGGCCTGGCGTCGCACGGCTTCCATGTGGTGCGCTACGACAATCGCGACGTCGGCCTGTCGACCGACTTCGACAGATGGGGCGTGCCCAACATCATGGACGCCTTCATGAAGCTGATGAAGGGCGAGAAGGTGGCGACCCCCTATCTGCTCGAGGATCTCGCCAACGACGCGGTCGGCCTACTCGATGCGCTCGACATCGATCGTGCCCACATGGTCGGCGCCTCGATGGGCGGCATGATTGCCCAGGTCCTGGCCGCGAAGTTCCCGCAGCGCACGCGTTCGCTCGTCTCGATCATGTCGACCAGTGGCCGTCGCGGCCTGCCGATGGGCAAGCCCGAGGCCGTGGCCATGCTCTCCGCGCAGCCCGAGGGACCTTCCCGCGAGCAGCTCGTCGAGCACGGCATGAAGCTGCGCACCGTGATCGGCAGTCCAGGCTTCCCCTCCGACCCCGCCGAGCTGCGCGCCCTGGTCGAGCGCAACATCGACCGCCGCTACTACCCCGCCGGTGCCGCGCGGCAATATCTCGCCGTCATGGCTTCGGGCGATCGCGTCGATTTGCTCAAGACCGTGAAGGTGCCGACGCTGGTGTTGCACGGCGCCGACGATCCCCTGCTGCCGGTCGACGGCGGCAAGGATGTTGCGAGCCTTGTTCCCGGAGCGAAGATCGAGACCTTCCCCGGTTGGGGGCATGATATTCCCAAGGAGATGGTGCCCAAGCTGGTCGCCAGCATCTCGAAATTCTGCGGCGCCGCGTGAGGACTGAGCCATGAAATTCGGCATCTTCTACGAACACCAGCTGCCCCGGCCCTGGGGACCGACAAGCGAATACCAGCTCCTGCAGGATTCGCTCACGCAGATCGAGTTGGCCGACAAGCTAGGCTACGACTACGCCTGGGAGGTCGAGCATCACTTCCTCGAAGAGTACTCGCACTCCTCCGCGCCGGAAGTCTTCCTGGGCGCCGCCAGCCAGCGCACCAAGCGCATCCGGCTCGGCCACGGCGTGATCCAGCTCACGACAAACAACCCGCATCGCGTCGCGGAGAAAGTCGCCACGCTCGACCTGCTGTCGGGCGGTCGCGTCGAGCTCGGCATGGGCGAGGCGGCGGGGCCGGCCGAGCTTCATCCCTTCAACATCCGCGTGCGCGACAAGCGCGAACGCTGGGAGGAGGCGGTGAAGGCCATCATCCCGATGTTCACCAAGGAGAGCTGGGAGTTCCACGGCGAGTACTACGATTTTCCAGCGCGCAATGTGATCCCCAAACCGTTCCAGAAGCCGCATCCGCCGCTCTGGGTCGCCTGTTCGAACATCGCCACCATCGGCAAGGCGGGCGAGTGGGGCATGGGTGCGCTCGGCTTCACCTTCGTGACGCCCGAGGCGGCGCGTGCCTGGGTGCACAAGTACTACAACAACCTTTTGAACAACTCGAAGAAGCTCGCCGACTATCCGAGCAATCCCAACGTGGCGATGGTGTCGGGCTTCATGTGCGCGCCCACCGACGCGGAGGCCGAAGCCAAGGCCGCCGGCTGGACCTTCTTCATCTTTGCGCTGAGCTACTACGGCCGGAAGGGCGTCGACGCGCCGGGCACGTCGAACCTGTGGGACGAGTACCAGGCGTGGCGCGGTGGACCCGAGGAGAAGAAGGCACTCGAATCGGGCCTGATCGGCTCGCCCGAGACCATCCGAAAGAAGCTGCGCCAGTTCCAGGCGAGCCGCGTCGACCAGGTGATCCTGCTCAACCAGGCCGGCAAGACCAGCCACGAGGACATCTGCTCCTCCCTCGATCTCTTCGCCCGCGAGGTGATGCCGGAATTCCACGCCGCCGAGGCCGAGCATGCGATCTGGAAACAGAAAGTGCTCGACCGCGAGATCGTGCTGGAAGATCTCGACGTCGCGAAATACGACATCTTCAGCCACCAGAACGAACACATCGTGCGCCTCACGCCCGAGCAGCTGAAGCAGAAGATGGCCGAGAAGGAAGCCGCGGCCAAACGAGCCTGACGTGAAACACGTCCCCGTCCTGATCGCGGGCGGCGGGCCGGTCGGCATGACCGTGGCCCGCACGCTGGCGCTTTACGGCGTGCGCTGCCTGCTGGTCGAGCGCAATCCCACGACCACGCGGCATCCCAAGATGGACATCACTAACGGCCGCTCGATGGAGCTTTTTAGGCGCCTCGGTGTGGCCGACAGATTGCGTGCCGTGGCTGTGCCCGAGGAAAACAATTTCGACATCTCCTGGATCACGTCTCTTGTGGGCCGCGAGTTGCATCGCTTTCGTTACCCCAGCGTCGTCGAGAAGCGCGCCGAAATCCTGAGCCGCAACGACGGCAGCCAGCCGCGCGAGCCCGCCATGCGGGTGAGCCAGGTCATGATCGAGCCCGTCTTGCGCGACGCGATCCTGGACCATCCGCTGGTCGACGCGCGCTGGGGCGTGGCCTTCGAGGATTTTGAACAGGACGATTCAGGCGTCACCGTCACGCTCCGCACCGTCGAAACCGGCGCGACGGAACAGGTGCGCTGCGATTTCCTCGCCGGCTGCGACGGCGGCACCAGTGCCGTCCGCGAGCGGCTCGGCATCGCGCTCGAAGGCCGCGCCGCCGTCGCCCATCGCTACATGGTCCATTTCCGCTCCGACGCGCGCGAGCTGCTGCAGGCCTTCGGCGTCGCCTGGCACTACCAGAAGGCCACAGGCACGATCATCGCGCAGGACGACAAGGAGATCTGGACCCTGCAGACGAGGCTGCCGCCGGGTGGCGATCCTGCTGCCATCGATCCGCACAAATTACTGGACGACTTCGCCGGCAAAAGCTTTCCGCGCGAGATCCTGGTCGCCAATCCCTGGTTCACCCATCTGCTGCTGGCCGAGCGCTACCGGGGCGGTCGCGTGTTCCTGGCCGGCGACGCTGCGCATCAGTACATCCCGACCGGCGGCTACGGCATGAACACCGGCATCGGCGATGCCGTCGATCTCGGCTGGAAGCTCGCCGCGACGCTCAAGGGTTTCGCCACGCCGGGACTGCTGGACTCCTACGAGCGCGAGCGGCGGCCCGTGGGCTATCGCAACCGCCTCGCCTCGGAGCGCCACACCGGCGTGCGCCTGAAGATCGCCGAGCTCTACCAAAGCGAACGCGATCCCGACGCGCTGGGCCGCGCCATCGCCGCCCTCGGCAACGCCGAGAACGAAAGCTGGGGCATCGAATTCGGCTACCGCTACGACGGCGTCGAGGGTGACCCGGTGACATACGAACCGACGACCGCGCCCGGCGCGCGCCTGCCCAGCGTGTTCCTGGCCGACGGCAGCGCGCTCTACGATCATCTCGGGCCGTGGTTCACCCTGCTGCGCTTCGGCGACGCCGATCCGTCGCCGCTGATCGATGCGGCGCCGGCGCCGCTCGAGATCGTCAATGTGGCCGAAGCCCGGCTCGCCCCGATCTACCGTGCGAAGCTTGTACTGGTGCGTCCCGACACCCATGTCGCGTGGCGCGGAAACGGCTGCGACGACGGCGCGGCGGTGTGGGCCAAGGTGCTCGGCGGGAGGCTGGCGTGAAGGTCGTCATCATCGGCGGCGGCATCGGTGGCCTCTCGGCGGCGCTGGCGCTGCTGAAAGCCGGCATCGACGTACAGGTCTACGAGCAGGCGCAGAAATTCGGCGAGATCGGCGCCGGCATCCAGATCAGCCCCAACGCTTCGCGTCTGCTGCATCGTCTCGGCCTGAAGCCCGCCATGGACACATGGGGCGTGCGGCCACGCGCGGTGCACCAGAAGCGCTGGGACGACGGCCGCACCTTGCAGCGCGCGCCGCTCGGCCCCGAGGTCGAGGCGCAGTTCGGCGCGCCCTACTATCATTTCCACCGCGGCGATCTCGCCGCCCTGCTGGCCGAGGCGCTGCCCAGGGAGCGCGCCCATGCCGGTCACCGTCTCGTCGGCATCGAAGAGAAGGGCGAGCGCGTGGTCGCCCGGTTCGACAACGGCGTTTCGGTCGAGGCCGATCTGGTGATCGGCGCCGACGGCATCCACAGCAAGGTACGCGCGCTCACCTTCGGCCCCGAGAAGCCGCGTTTCACCGGCTGCGTTGCGTGGCGCGGCCTGGTGCCGGCCGAGCGCATCGCCCACCTCGATATCGAAGTCGCCTCGCACAACTGGATGGGGCCGGGGGCGCATTGCGTGCATTACTGGGTCTCGGCCCAACGGCTGATGAACGTGGTCTGCATCGTCGAGCACGGCACCTGGACGAACGAGTCCTGGACCGACAAGGGCGATGTGGCCGACGTGTTGGCGCGCTACGAAGGCTGGCACCCCACCGTGCGTGGCCTGATCAATGCCTTTCCCGAGACCTTCATCTGGGCGCTGCATGATCGCGCGCCGTTGCCGGCCTGGACGCGCGGCCGCGTCGCGTTGCTGGGCGATGCCTGCCATCCCATGCTGCCGATGATGGCGCAGGGCGCGGCGCAGGCGATCGAGGACGGCGCCGCGCTGGCGTCGCTGCTCGAGGCGATGCCCGACGACGTGCCGTCGGCGCTGCGGCGCTATGAGGAGATCCGCAAGCCGCGCGCGACGCGCCTGCAGGAGGCGAGCGCCGCCAACCGCACGCGCTTCCATCTGCCCGACGGGCCGGAGCAGCAGGCGCGCGACGAGGCGATGGCCAATTCGGGCGACCGCTCGATGGACAACATCGGCTGGCTGTACAGGCACGATGCGGCGCTAGTAAGTTGAGCGCATGACCATGAAATCAAGAACCATCGTTGACACTGCGCGCACGCTCACCCGGTATCGGATGTGGGCCGATAAACTCACCTTCGACGCGGTCCAAGCCCTGCCGCCCGGCGAAGCGACGAAAGAGCGGCCGACGCTGTTCAAGACCATGATCGGCACCCTCAACCACAACTACCTCATCGACCTGATCTGGCAGGCGCATCTCGAAGGCCGCGATCACGGCTTTGGCGCCCGCAATGTCGTCCTGCACCCGGAGCTGTCCGATCTTTGGGCCGCGCAGCAGGTCGTGAACCAGTGGTACATCGACTGGAGCGATCGGCAATCGCAGGACTCGCTCGACGAGGTCGTGAACTTCACCTTCATCGGCGGCGAGAAGGCCGCCATGAGCCGCGTCGATATCCTGCTGCATGTCGTCAACCACGCGACCTACCATCGCGGCTGGGTGGCTGAGATGTTCTTCCAGGTGCCCGCGAGGAACCCGACTACGGATCTGCCGGTGTATCTGAAGACGATCGCCTAGGTGGGAGATACGGTGGGAGAGAGCGACCATGATCGAAGTGAATGGCCTCGCACACGTCATCCTGACCGTCAGCGACTGGCAGAAGTCGCGCGCCTTCTATGCCGAGCTGCTGCCCTTCCTGGGCATGAAGAAGGTCTACGACGGCAACAACTTCCTCTATCACGTGGGCGGCCGCACGGCGCTCGGCATCCAGCGCTGCGCCGAGGAACACGAGGGCGCACGGTTCGTCCAGAACCGCGTCGGCCTGCATCATCTTTGCCTCAGGGCGCGCACACGCGAGGATGTCGACAAGGTCGCCGACAAGCTGTGCAGCATGGGCGCCGCCATCCACCGCGGGCCTTTGGAGGGCGACTGGGCGCCGGGCTACTACTTCCTCGTCTTCGAGGATCCAGACGGCATCCGGCTGGAAGTCAATTTCATCCCCGGCAAGGGCCTGCTTGCCGCGGACCCGCCGCTCAACCCCAGCTTCGATCCCGACTGGAACCAGAATTATCCGTGACAGGCGACGGTGAAGGTCCCTCGCTGCGACTTGAGGTACGACACGGACGACTCCGTCGTCTCGACCGGAGCGCGAAGCGCGGAGTGGAGAGACCTTTTCTCCACGACTTGCCGGCTATTGGTCGAAATAAGGTCTCTCCACTCCGCACCTTCGGTGCTCCGGTCGAGACGACGGATTTTCATTTGTCCTCGGCCGATTCGGCCCGACGTCATCCGCTTTGGTCAGCCCTTGTTCGGATTGATCAAAAACTTCTCGCCGGTCGCGCGCTTGGCGTAGGCGGCGATGTTCTTGGGGTCGAGCGCCTCGGGCAGCGAGATCACCTTGGTGTAGTGGCTGGCGAACGTCGTCTTCAGCGAATTGACGACGCGCTCGCGCAGGCGTGCCTGGTCGGGCCGGCCGATCTTCTGCAGGAACGGCGTCAGCAGCCAGCCGCCGACGCCCCACGCCATGCCGTAGTTGCGATTGAGTTCGACCGCGCCGGTGTTGAGGCTGCCATAGATGTAGACCTGCTTGTGCACCGAGGAGCCGTAGCGGTTGTAGGTCGTGGCGGTCTTGTTGATGGCCACTTCCATGCAGCTGAGGATCTGGCTCGCGAGCTTGCCGCCACCGATGGCGTCGAAGGCGATGGTGGCGCCTGTTTCGACCAGCGCCTGCGTGAGATCGTCGGTGAAGCTCGCGGCGCTCGAATCGACCACATGCTTGGCGCCGATGCCCTTCAGGAGCTTGGCCTGCTCGGCGCTGCGCACGATGTTGACGAGGCCGATACCGTCCTCGTTACAAATCTTGTTCAGCATCTGGCCGAGGTTCGAGGCGGCCGCGGTATGCACCAGCGCCTTGTGGCCTTCGCGCTTCATCGTTTCGGTCATGCCGAGCGCGGTCAGCGGATTGACGAACCACGAGGCGCCCTCGGCTGCGGTCGTGCCGGCCGGCAGCGGCTGGCAGTCGCGCGCGTTCAGCAGCCGGTACTGCGCGTACATAGAGCCGCCGACCATCGACACCGTCTTGCCCTTGAGCGCCTGGGCGGCATCGGACGAGCCCGCCTTGACCACCGTGCCGGCGCCCTCGTTGCCGACCGGCATCGATTCGTCGAGCCGGGTCGCGAGGAACGGCAGCGCCGCGGCCGGAACCTTGGCCGTCACCTTGATGCCGTCGCCGCTGCCGCTGGAGGCGAACGACGCCATGTCGGCCGGGCCCAGCAGCAGGCCGAGGTCCGACGGGTTGATCGGCGTCGCCTCGACCTTGACCAGCACCTGGTCGGGGCCGGGCTCGGGCAGGTCGACCTTGGCCAGCGACAGTTCGAGGTCGCCGCTCTTGCTGATCAGGGAGCGAAGCTGCAGTCCGGAAATCGTGGTGGCGTCGCTCATGGTCTCTCTCCCGCTGTTTCTGTGTGGGGCCGCTTATGCCAAGCGCCCCCCAAGCAAACAAGCACCGGCGAACAAGGCCGATTGGCGGTGCCTTCCTATCGATCCGGATCGCCCATAGAATGAGGCCATGGCACATCCCAAGATCGGCCTGGCGCTCGGCAGCGGCTCGGCGCGCGGCCTGTCGCATATCGGCGTCCTCGACGCCTTGATCGAGGCCGGCATCGAGCCCGACGTCGTCTGCGGCACGTCCATCGGCGCGCTGGTGGGGGCAGCCTACGTCGCCGGGAAATTGCCCGCACTGCGGGACTGGGCCGAGTCGGCGACCTGGCGCCAGGTCGTCCGGCTGATGGATGTCCGGCTGATGGGCGGCGGCTTGATCGACGGCCGGCAGGTCGTGGCCCTTCTGCGCCGGCTGGGCATCGACGCGCCGATCGAGAGCTACGACAGGCGCTTTGCGGCCGTCGCCACCGATCTCGCGAGCGGCCGCGAGGTCTGGCTGCAGACCGGACCGATCCTCGACGCCGTGCGCGCCTCGATCGCCCTGCCGGGCATCGTCAGCCCCGCCAACGTCGACGGCAAATGGCTGGTGGATGGCGGCCTGTCCAATCCGGTGCCCGTCTCGGTCTGCCGTGCGCTGGGCGCGGAGATCATCATCGCGGTCAACCTCAACGGCGATCTGGTGGGACGCCGCTTCGACAAGGCGCGGCCCCCGCCCGCGATTGCAGCACCTTCACGCGTGTCGACGGAGCTTTTCCGGCGGATGCTGGGCAGAGGCTTGGGCAGGGGCCTGGACAAAGGCGAGGGCGCACGGCCCGAGGCGGCGGCGGAGGTCGCGGCGGATCCGCTCGCCCGGATTCCGTCGGCGCCGGGATATCTCGACGTTCTCGCCAACTCGCTCAACATCATGCAGGACCACATCACCCGCACCCGTCTCGCCGGCGAACCGCCGCATGTGCTGCTCGTCCCGCGGCTGGGCAACATCGGCCTGATGGAGTTCACCAAAGCCCGCGAGGCGATCGCCGAAGGCCACCACTGCGTCCAGCACGCGCTGCCGGCGCTGAAGCGGTATATGTAGGGCACTTCTCATGGTCTTCCGGACCGCGCGCGTCCCGCGCGCTCATGATCATGAGCGAGCCGGAGGCTCGCGGTCCAGAAGACGCATGAGGGTCAGTGCGTCTGCCGTTGAAGCGATCCCGACTTCATGTGACTTTCCAGCGCTGCGTCCATTCCACGAGAGGGCCTGTCATGGAGTACTACGATCTCGGCGCCTACATCCGCGCGGTCACGACCAAATCTCCCGACACGCAGCTCTGGTTCGATCGCGGCCTCAACTGGCTGTTCGGGTTCAATCACGCGGAAGCGATAAAATGCTTCGGCAAGGCGCTGGAGACCGATCCGCGCTGCGCCATGGCCCACTGGGGCATCGCCTATGCGGCCGGCCCCAACTACAACCTGCCCTGGCACCGCTACGATCCGGCCGGAAAGGCAAACGCACTCGCGGCCGCCTATGACGCCATGCAGGATGCGCTCAAGCACGCTGGCAACGCCTCGCCGGTCGAGCAGGCGCTGATCAACGCCCTGCCGGCACGCTATCCGCAGCGCGAGGCGATCGAGGATCAGTCGGACTGGGACCGTGCCTTCACCAACGAGATGCGCAAGGTCTTCGCCGCGCACCGGAATGACCTCGAAGTGCGCTGCGTCTTCGTCGACGCCATCATGGTCGAGACGCCGTGGCAGATGTGGGACATCACGACCGGCGGCATCGCCAAGGATGCGGGCACTGCCGAGGCGGTCGAGCTGCTCGAGAGCGCCTTCCGCGATTTGCCCGACTCGTGGACCCATCCCGGCCTGCTGCATCTCTATGTCCATCTGATGGAGATGTCGCCGTTCCCGCAGCGGGCGCTGCGCGCCGGCGACCAGCTGCGCGACCTGGTGCCCGACGCCGGCCACCTGATCCACATGCCGACCCATATCGACGTGCTGTGCGGCAACTATCGCGACGTCGTCGTCTATAACCAGAAGGCCGTCGTGGCCGATCGCAAGTTCCTGGCGCGCGAGGGCGCCACGAACGTCTATGCGCTCTACCGCACCCACAACCATCACTTCATCGTCTACGGCGCCATGTTCCTGGGCCAGTACACGCCGGCGCTCAAGGCGGCGCAGGAGATCATCGACACCACGCCCGAGGCATTGCTGCGCATTCCCTCGCCGCCCATGGCCGACTTCATCGAAGGCTACCTCTCGATGAAGCAGCACGTGCTGGTGCGTTTCGGCAAGTGGCAGGAGATCCTCGACCAGGAGCTGCCCGCGGACCGCGAGCTCTACTGCTCGACGACGGCGATGATGCTCTACGCCAGGGGCGTGGCCCACTCGACCCTGGGCAACATCGCCGAGGCGGAGAAGGCGCGCGAGGTTTTTCGCGCGGCGGCGGCCAAGGTTCCCGAATCGCGGCGCGTGCACAACAACACCGTCGTCGGCCTGCTCGCCATCGCCGAGCAGATGCTGAGTGGCGAGCTCGAATACCGTCGCGCCAACTACGACGTCGCGTTCCGCCACTTGCGGCAGGCGGTGGCGCTGGAAGATGCGCTGCCCTACGACGAGCCTTGGGGCTGGATGCAGCCGTCGCGCCATGCGCTGGGGGCGCTGCTGCTGGAGCAGGGCCACATCGCGGAGGCCGAGGCCGTCTACCGCGCCGACCTCGGCTTCGACGGCAAGCTCAGCCGTGCCTGCCAGCACCTTGAGAACGTCTGGAGCCTGCACGGCCTGCATGAATGCCTGGTCCGCCGTGGCGACACCGCCGAAGCGCCGATGATCAAGGCCCGCCTCGACCTCGCCTCGGCGCGCGCCGAGGTCGTGGTGCGGGCTTCGTGCTTTTGCCGACGGCAGGCTGCGTGAATTTCAGAAAGGCTTCTCAGCCCTATCGGTCCGATAGAGTTTCACATGCGCTTTTCGGATCTTGATGCCTCGCTGAGGTTTGGCGACCTTGCGCCAGGCATTGAGGGACTTCTGGTCGCGCCAGAGCTCGAAGACGTTGATGCGGTCGGCGTCCAAGGGATCTGCGCTAATCGACAGATCCAGACAGCCGTCGTGTTTCCTTGCGCGTTCCAACATTTCGCTAAACGCTCGGATGGCCGCGTCTCGCTTTCCTGAGTCGGTCAACGTGTGGCCTGCAATGATAATCATGGGTCCAGTCTCCTCTTCGGAATGTGATGCGCCGGGCGCTACTGGAGTCGCGGCGCCTGCGTCCCCCGATCCCTATGCTCCCTTCACGTATCCCTGCGCTTCGACGATTCGGCCGGCGCGAACGCGCATGAGATTGACACCGCGCACAGAGCTGGAGTGATCCGGCCCCCAGACCAGCCGCCACTGGATGATGCCGCGGTCGCCGCGCGCCATGATGCGCTCGGTCTCGAAGTGGATGTCCGGCGTCATCGCGATCTTCGTCCATAGAGCGATGCAGGCTTCCTTGCCCTCGTGACGAGAGCCGTCGGGCGCCGGTTGCGTGTTCTCGATGACGCAGTCATCGGCGACCAGCTGCTGCAGGTCCGCAGGATCGTGGCGCAGAAACACCTGGTTGAAGCGTTCCAGGATTTCCTCGGTCCGGGTGCTTTCAGCATCACGGAAGCTGCCGTTTGTCATCGTCGGCTCCATGGTTGAGTTGGGCGGCTACGCCGAGGCGACAGGGAACAGGCCGCCGGGCGAACATAGAGCTTCATAGGTTTCTCCTTAAGCTGAGCAGGACGAGCTCAACCGACGATCCGTATTTTATGCGGAATCGCATATAATACAGGTTCCGTCAATCATTTTATGCGGGATCGAATAGAAATGCCCCGGCACTGGCAGACGACAAAAGGGCCGGCTTTCGCCGGCCCTTTGTACGCTTACGCTACGCTGCTGGGGTTTACGCTGCGCGGCGGTGTTATGCGGCACGACTCAAGTTCTGGTTAGCCGCGATCATCTGGTCGGTCGCTGCGCCAAACTGCGTCGTCTCGTCGACAGCCTCGCGTACGGCAAAGGAGATGTTGGCGCGGCACAGGCCGAAATCGGCCAGTTCGCGGTCGCTCATACGGTGCAGCTGGGCCATCATGGAAAGCTCCATCAATTGTGACTGGCGGCTCGACTTTTATGCGATGTCGCATATATAATGGCCTTGTCAATATTTTTATGCGGCATCGAACAAAAATGACCAGACGCGGACGACCCGTCGAATACGATCGGGAGCAGACCATTCAGCGTGCGAGCGATCTCTTCTGGTCGGCCGGTTTCGCGGCGACTTCACTTGATGCCCTGAGCGAGGCGACGCAGTTGACCAGGCCAAGCCTTGCGGGCGCCTTTGGCGACAAGGAGGCGCTCTACATCGCGACGCTCGAGCGCTATCGGGACGCCAGTGCGGACGCCATAGGCAAGACCCTAAACGGTACACGCCGGCTGCGAGCCGACCTGGCCGATCTCTTCGCGAGGTCCACAGCCGCCTACCTGGCACCCATGGGCGCAGCGCGTGGCTGCCTTCTTATTGGAACCGCCTCGGTCGAGGCCGTGCATCGACCGGCGGTGCAGCGGGTACTCCGGGAAAGCCTGGATACGTTCAATGCGATCCTCGAAGAACGCCTGCGCAGGGCAATTGCCGAAGGCGAGCTGGAGTCCGACCCGGACGCGGCAGGACTTGCTTCGGTAGCCTCCGCCGTGATGCATTCGCGGGCCGTTCGAGCGCGCGCCGGCGAATCCCGGCGCGCGCTCGACAGACTCAGCAAGTCGGCCCTTGATCTGATCTGCGGCAAGCAGGCGAAGCGGCGCTCCTGAGATTAGGGATGAGTTCATTCAACCGAGGACTGGCCATGCACGATCCGGCGTCCATCCCTGAACCCGCAGACGCTGCGAGCCGTCGGCGACAGCGCAAGGGGCCCGTTTATCCGACGGCCAACCGGCCCAAGGTCGACCTCGCCTTCTACGACAAGGCCCGCGACGGCATGGAGAAGATCTCCGGGTTGACCATCGCCCCGCGCGACGCCGAGGCCTTCGACGTTCCGGCCGGGCACTTCTTTCGCATCCTGTGCCCCGACGGACCCCAGGTCGGCGACCTCAATCTCTGGAACGCGCACGACCTGCAGGAGAACTTCTTCAGCGGCAAGACCAGGGCGATCCATGCGACCCATCTCACGGTCGGCGACCGCCTGTGGAGTGCGATGCCCTACCTGCGCCCGATCGCTACGATCACCTACGACACCCTGCAGTGGTATGGCTGGGACGAGGACGGTTGCGGCATCCATGACGTCATCGGCACGCGGTGCGATCCCTACATCAACAGGATGCTGAACGGCGTCGATGCACATCACCACTGCCACTCGAATCTCATCCGGTCGCTGGTGAAGCACCGCAACATGCCGGTTCCCGAGGCCGAGCGGCGGGTTCACGACGTGCTCAACGTATTCATGTGCACGGGCTTCGATCGGGAGACCCACCAGTACATCAACAAGGCGAGCCCGGTCCGATCCGGCGACTTCCTAGAATTCTTCGCCGAGATCGACCTGCTCGGCGCGCTGTCGGCCTGTCCGGGCGGTGACTGCGCGATCCGCGAGCCCGGCGAGGAATGGTCCTGTTATCCGCTGCGCGTAGAAATCTACCGGCCAAGGAAGGAGGCGCTCACCGGCTGGACGCCGCCCAGCCGCAACCTCTACGCGGGCGACCACGGCGTGCACACGCCGCGCGCCGACGGTTGAGGCCACGCAAGCCGCGCGCTGGTAGCAGGCAGCGTGAGGCACATGTTCCTCTGCCCCCGTGAAGCGGGGGAAGTGCCCCCGTAGGGGGCGAAGGGGGTCAGAAGCATCATTGCTTGCGGTGTACACCCCCTCCGGCCTTCGGCCACCTCCCCCGCAAGCGGGGGAGGAGAACTGAAGGGCATACGAGAAGAGTCACTTTCTAAAGTGGGCCTCATACTGCTCGACGAGCGGGGAGAGCTCCGACCAGTCACGCTTCGAGCGCAGAAAGACGTGTCGTATCTTGTAGCGGTCGGCGCGGATCCAGGCGGGATCGTCGAACGCACCGGCGGGCAGGGTGCGGACGCCGGGCACGGCCTCCAGGGTGAAGCCGAGGTTGGTGCCGCATTTTGCGCAGAACTCGAGGTCTAGCCATCGGCCCGACTCGTCCGACAGGTGCCGGTAGCGCTCGACGGTCTCGCCCGTGATCTCGACCTCGTCGCTGTTGAAGACGGCCTCGGTGCCGAAGGCCGTGCCGGTACGGCGCTGGCACCAGGTGCAATGGCAGATCGTGATGCGCGACAGCTCGGCGGTCGTCTTGAACCGCACGGCGCCGCACACGCAGCCGCCCGACCTCTCGGTCATCGTGTGCCTTCCGTAGCGTGGAGCACAGCTACCGCGTTGACCGCGAGCGCTGCTCGTAGTAGCTGCGCAGCACCGCGTTGATGCGCGTCTGGTAGCCGCGGCCCTGGGCGCGGAACCAGTCGAGCAGATCGGCATCGAGCCGCAACGACGTGTGCGCTTTTCGGCTGGGCATGGGCAGCTCCGTCGTCGCCCATTTGATGTCGACTGGGGCGATCGCGTCGTCGGGATCGCGACCACTCGGCACGCGGACCTTGGCCGCGCGCCGCCAGTCGCTTCCGGCCTTGCCGCTGGCGCGCATCGTTTCGAGCTGTTTAGCGGTGTAGCGCACGATGCGCTTTCGCTTCGTCGCCATGTGCCCTCCTCATCGAGATGACGCGGATCGTCGAGCCGCGCCACATCCAGACCAACGTAAAGAACACCCCTTGGATACGGACCGTCGTCTTCCAGCGCGGCTCCTCGCCACGCGGCGTCGGGAAGGTGACCATCGGCCGGCCGTCGAAGAACAGCGGCGCGTCCGCGAAATCGAGGCCGCGCTGTGCAAAGGTCAGCCGGCGCTTGTCGTCATCCCATTCGAACCGCACCCGGAGCACTCCAGATGTATGCACATTCTGTTAGCACATCAGGTGATCGATTGCCAGTGACGAGGGCGCTGTCTTTGTTCGATTCAGCGTCGATCCACCTTCCGGATCAGATACGTATCCATGATCCAGCCGTGCTTCTGCCGTGCCTCGGCGCGGCGGCGGTGGATCAGGTCGAAGACTACAACGTTAAATCATAAACATGGCCGGGGCCCGATTTTATGGGAACACTGACGAATGGGGCCAGAAGTGTCTGAGGATCCGATGTCAAATCGGGATTGCTGCGAAGATGCTCAAGCATGAAATTCACGAAGACTTTCACCCGTGCGGGAAGATGCTTGCGGCTCACGTAGTGAATGAAGATGCGCGCGGGTTGCGAAACATATTCCGGCAGCACTGGCCTTAGTGCTCCCGTCCGAAACAACGGAAGCACCAGAGGAAGCGGTGCGAACACCAATCCCTGCCCGTGCACTGCAGCCGTGACGAGCGTTATAATGTCGTGCGCGAGAAAGTTTCCTCTGACGGAGGGCGAAACTGCGAGTTTCCTGGGCCCCAGCAACCAGTTGAGCGACCGACCGACAGGACCGCGCCGGCGTAGCCGAAGGCAGTTGTGCTTCGACAAATCCGCGAGCGTCAAAGGAATGCCGCGGTCAGCAAGATAGGACGGCGCTCCGCAAACGACAAAATTGAGCGGCGCCACCTCACGCATCACCATCGAACCGTCGCGAGCTTCGCCGGCCCTGATGCCGACGTCGTAGCCTCCCGCAATCATGTCGCTCACCGCATCGTCGAGATGCAGCTCTATTTCAATGGCGGGGTAGAGACGGCTGAACGCTGGGATAAGTGGCAGGACATAGGCTCGACCGAATGGCGACAGGGACGTCACTCTGAGCGTGCCGGAGGGGGATCTGCCTTTTTCCGCTATCGCGGATTGGGCGTTTTCCAGATCGCGAAGCGGTCCGGTACAGCGCTCGTAATACAGTCGCCCTTCCTCGGTCAAAGAGAGCTTGCGGGTAGACCGTTGGAGCAGCCGGACGCCAAGTTGCCGCTCGAGCCGCTGCACGTTCTTGCCTACGGCGACTGCGCTGATACCCAACGCCTTGGCGGCGCCCGAGAAGCTTCCCGCCTCGACCGTCCGTACGAACCCCACCACTCCGCGGATGCCCTTCACGGCTCAACACTCCGAACTTTTGGTTTGTACAGATATTAGCCGGGTCGGCCTAATCAACGGCACGCGTCGTCCGCACAATCTAGTCGGTCGGCCGGAGCTTCCACAATGGTGGATGGCGGCCCGGAACCGCTCTTGAGGCCCAAGGAGGGATCGCATGAAGACCCTATCGCTACCGCCCGTCACGGTGCTTGCCGCGCTCCTGCTGGGGGTGTTGCTCCAGACGACGATGGCCGCTGCCGCCGACGTTGTCGGAACCACGACGCTCGAACTCCAGGACAAGGCTACGGGCCGCAAGGTTACCACCGAGCTGTGGTTCAAGGCGGCCCCTGACGCAAGGATCGAGTGGTTCTCCCCACGTCCGCCGATACGTTCGATCCCGATCGCGCGCAATGCAGACCCGCGACCCCCGCTGCGCAAGCATCCGCTGATCGTGATCTCTCACGGCAATTGGGGATCGAGGTTTTCGCAGGGTTGGCTCGCGCACGAGCTGGTCAAATCCGGATACGTAGTCCTCTCCACATCCCATCCGGGTACGGACGGTGATGATCAGAGCGTTGCGGGCCGATACCGCTTGTGGGATCGCTCGCGCGATGTTTCGTTCGCTCTCGACGAGGTCCTGAAGCACCCCAAGTGGGCCGCGCTCATCGACGAGAACCGTATCGGTTTCGTGGGGCACTCGTTTGGCGGCTGGACCGGTGTGAGCCTCGCCGGAGGCAGGTACGATCCCGTGCGTCAAAGGGCCTTCTGTGACAAGGCAGCGAAGAAAGACTTCTACTGCGACGGAACGCTCAAGGACGATATTGCGGGCGTGGCCACCGAGGATGCCGGAGACTCGTTCAGGGATGTCCGGATCAAGGCCTTCTACATCATGGCTTCAGGACCGGGACAGGGTTTCGCTGCCGACTCGCTCAGGTCGATTGGTGTACCCTTTGTGGTGGACACCGCGCAGTTCGACGAGATCCTGGACCCGGTGTCGAATTCGACCAATCTTGCCCAACAGATCCCAGGGGCCAGGGAGGTGGTGCGTCCGGTCGGGCACTTCGTCTACGTGCCTGAGTGCCGCTGGCTAATCGGCCCAGCTCTCGCGAAATTTGCAGGGCTTCCCCTCTGCGACGATCCCAAGGGGGTCGATCGCACGCGTGTGCACAAGCAGGTGGCGCCTGAGATCGCTGCATTTTTCGACAGGAATCTCGCAAGGCTGGAGTAATCGCGTAGGAGCTCGATCTCCGGTTACTCGTATGGCCCGCGCGCCTTCCGGATCAAGTACGTATCCATGATCCATCCGTTCTTCTGGCGCGCCTCGGCGCGGCGCCGGTGGATCTCACCGGCCACGTCCTTGAGCTTGCCTGAAATCAGGATCTCGTCGGGTGTGCCGAGATAGGCGCCCCAGTAGATTTCGACATCCTGATCGGCGAAGCGCCTATAAGTGTCCTCGCCGTCGAGCAGTACGGCGGCGCTGTCGATGCCCTCTGGAAATCCTTCGGCCAGCTTGCGCCCCGTCGTCAGCAGCACTGGCTCGGCGATGCGGTTGAGCGGGATTTTATGCCGTGCCGCCAGCGCCTGGACCGCGGTGATGCCGGGGATCACCTCGTAATCGATTGCCTGCCGGCCTGAAGCAGCGATCGCTTCGATGTTGCGGATGGTGCTGTCGTAAAGCATGGGGTCGCCCCACACGAGGATCCCGGCGGTCTCGCCGTCCTTCATCTCGCCCGCGATCATCGCCTCGAACACGGCCTGCTTGGCGGCGTTCAGCTCGTCGACCGAGGCGCGGTAGTCCGCTGGCTGGGTGTCGCGCAGCGGGCTCGGCGCCTCGACGAAGCGGTGGGCGTGGCCCTTTATGTGCTGCCGGCAGATGTCTTCGCGCAAGGCGCGCAGCTTCACCTTGGCCGCGCCCTTGTCCATCAGGAAGAAGACATTTACCCGGTTCAGCGCCTTCACCGCCTGCACGGTGATGTAGTCCGGATCGCCGGCGCCGATCCCGATGATGAGAATCCGTTTCATGCCGGTTGGACTCTATCCGAGGCGTCGACCGCCGAGGAAGGTCTTTGTCCCGATCACCCGGCCATTGGCGGTCGCCTGTCCCGCCACGGCATCGCGGTTTCATAGGCGTGTGCCGCCTGAAACAGCAGCGGTTCGGCGAACGGCTTGCCGGCCAGCTGCATGGCGACGGGAAGGCCGCCGACGCCGAAGCCGGTGCAGATGCTGATGGCCGGAAAGCCGGTGACGTTGAACGGCATGGTGAACGACGTCTTCTACATGTTCGCCCACTTGGTCAATGAGTCGATGCGCGGGGCTTCGCCGGGCTGGGAGGCGCTCACGATGATATCAAGGTTCGCCATCGCTTCAGCCATTTCCCGGCAGAGCACACGGCGGCGGCGAACGGCCTGCACGATATCCGGCCCGCTCACCGTTGCGGCAAGCGCCACGCGGTCGCGGAACAGTTCGCCATAATCCATGAAGCGCTCGCGCATCCAGGGCGCATGCAGGGCGAAGGCCTCGGTGACCATGAGCAGATAGCCGACGGCGTGGTAGTCGGCCGCCGGCGACAGGGTGATGTCGCGGACCTCCGCGCCTTCCTTACGGAAGAAATCCATCGCCACGTCGATACCGGCGCGGGTGGCGTCCGAGGCGCGATGGTCGGTCTCGAAGAAATGCCGGACCACGCCGATGCGCAGGCCCTTCACGCCTTTGCCGAGGCCGGCCGTGAAATCGGGCACCGGGCGATCGACGCTGGCCGGGTCTTCCGGGTCATGGCCCGCCATTGCCTGCAGCAGCAACGCGCAGTCCTCGGCCGTCCAGGCCATGGGGCCCGCATGATCGAGCGTGAAGGCAAGCGGCAGGATGCCGGCGCGGCTCGACAGGCCATAGGTCGGTTTTATGCCGGCGATGCCGCAGAGCGCGGCCGGTCCTCGGATCGACCCGCCTGTATCGGACCCGGTTCCGCCCAGGATCAGGCCGGCCGCGACCGCGGCCCCGGTGCCCGAGGAGGAGCCGGAGGTGAAATGATCGGTGTTCCACGGATTGCGCGCGGGCGGCCAGGGCAGGTCGAAGGAGGGGCCACCAAAGGCGAACTCGTGCGTGGCGAGCTTGCCCAGCATGACGGTTCCCGCATCGGCCCACTTCTTGACCGTATGGGCGTCGCGCGCCGGGACGTTGTCCTGCAGCAGCTTCGAGTGCGCCGTCGTCCGGATGCCGGCGGTATTGTAAATGTCCTTGTGTGCGATCGGGATGCCGTCGAGCGGGCCACGCCTTTGGCCCGACATCTGGCGTGTTTCCGCCGCCGCCGCGTCGGCCAGCGCGCGTTCCTCGGTCACGAGCAGGAATGCATTCAACTGCGGATCGAGGCGACGGATACGTTCGAGGTGTGTCTTCGCAAGCTCGACCGGGGAAAGCTGCTTGGCCGCGAGGCGCCGGCCGGCTTCGGCGATGGTCAGGACCGCCGACATCATTTCTGCTCCACGTCGAAGGTGAGCGCGGGCTCGGCTTCGCGGGGCAGGGGCGCGTTGACGCGCGCGATCATCCCGCGGAAGAACTCGGCGCCGGGCAGGATCTCGCGGACCTGATCGGGGGTGAGTTTCAGGCCCGCGCGGCTCAGCAGCACGGCAAGTTCGGCTTCACTGGTTTTCGCTGCACTCACGATGCGCTCCATTTTTCGGGCCTGGATCGGAAACATAGCGGCCGCGGATGCCGCATGCACATCATGGCATCCATGCTGGAAATGCTGACCCATCGAGGGCTCGCTGCTGGCAAAATGCCAGCACTTGAAAAAGTTCGAGGATAATTTGACAGGTTCAGCAGGTTCCGTGCTATATTTCTGATACGTTGCCACGACGTGCGCTAACCGCAGGCCGCCCGGGTCTCTTCTCCGGAGCGGCCTTTTTCGTGGTTCATGACGGTCCGACTTGGGGCACAGCGCCGCGATTCGGAGCCGTCCCCGAAGCGCGCCGGCACTGTGCCGCGGGAAACGGCCAAGCCGTTGAAACGGCTGGCAGGTTCCGGGCGCGCGGCACACGCTGCGGCACAGCTGGCGCCGTTTTGCGGCACATTCCGTGTGCCGCTGCCCGGTCCACGACTTTGGCGCGGCTCAGCCGGTCCAGGCGCGGCGCGTCGTCGAGAAGGCGAGCACCAGGGAGAAGGCCACGATGCCGGTCGCCACGCATGCATAGAGGCCCGAGACGCCCCAGCCGAAGGTGTCGAGGGCAAGCAGGCTGCCGCCGGCGGCGATGGTGATGCGGGCGAAGTTGGCGAGCATCGGCCAGATCATCTCGCCGGTGCCTTGTGAGGCGAAGTAGAGCGCCATGGCGACGCCGAAGAAGCCGTACACCGGCCCGACGATGCTGAGGTAGTGCCGGCCCGAGGCGAGCGCGCCCGGGTCGCTGGTGAACATGCCCAGCCACAGGTCGGGCCACAGCGCCACGATCAGGCCGATGAGCGCTGCCACGCCGCCGGCCATGAAGGCGCCGGTCCAGGCCATGCGCTGGGCGCGGGCATACTGCCTGGCGCCGATGTTGGTGCCGACCAGCGCCGTCAGGGTGGCGCCGACGCCGAAGGCGATCGGGATCAGCATGTATTCGAGGCGGCTGCCGATGCCGTAGCCGGCGATGGCGGCGTCGCCCTGGCGGCCGATCAGGCCGGTCACGATCAGCACGGTGCCGTTGGTGAGCACGACCACGACGCAGGCGATGGCGCCCACCTTCAGGATGTCGCGGAAGAACCGCCAGCGGAAGCCGCCCGCCGGCCAGCGCAGCCGCACCGTGGCCCTCTCGCCGGTGAGCCGGGTCAGCATCCAGACGGCGGCGAAGGCGAAGGAGATCACCGCGGCGGCGGCCGGTCCGCGGATGCCGAGCGCCGGCAGGCCGAACCAGCCCAGGGTCAGGGCGCCGGTGAGCGGGATTTGTAGCGCGGCACTGGCGACCAGCGCATAGCCCGGCGTCTTCATGTCGCCGGTGCCGCGCAGCACGGAGGCCATCGAGTTGGCGACCCAGTGCACGATGCAGCCGAGGAACAGGATGGTGGCGAAGGCCTCGGCGCCGTCGAGTGCCGCGCCGCTGCCGCCCAGGGCGCCAAAGATCGAGCGGCCGAAGCCCACGAAGATGACGGCGAACAGCGCCGCCATGCCGAGCGCGATGGCGAGCGCGTGGGCCGCCGCCGCTTCCGCCGCCGCCTTGTTGCCCGAGCCCAGCGCGCGGGCCACCGAGGAGGAGATGCCGCCGCCCATGGCGCCGGCCGACATCATGCCCAGCGTCATCTGCGCCGGGAACACCAGCGCCAGGGCCGCCAGTGCCGTGGTGCTGCCGAGCTGGCCTATGAACCAGCCGTCGGAGATGCTGACCAAGCTCTGCATGGCCACGTTCAGCACATTGGGGGTGGCCAGCGCCACGATGGTGGGCACGATCGGCCCGGCCAGCATCATCTGCCGGCGTTCTGCGGGGGTCATTGCAGACTAGTTAGCACGCGAAGCCTCGCGCGCTCGCGAACTTATCTCATGAGGGAGGGAGGTTTTTCAGCGCCGGGCGCAGAGCGTCACGACGGTCTGGGCGAGCTGGTCGATCGTGTCGATCCCCGCCACCGTGTTGATGGGGATGGAGACGTCGAAGCGGTCTTCAAGTTCCATAATCACGTCCATGACCGTGAGCGAATCGACGGTCGTGCCCTTGGAGATCACGGTCTGCGGGGTGATCGCCTGGCCGCCCATCTGGTAGGGCGCCAGCAGGCGGAAGATTTCCTGCATCACGTCGAACTGCAGCCCAGCTGCTGAGGGGGCGGATGCCGAGGGGGCGGCGAGACCGGTGGCGAAATCGTGGGTGGCCTGCATGGCACTCTCCATCGAAAGGGGGTGAGGCCATATCACTCCAGTCGCGCCTGCCTGGGAAATAACGTTTGGTTACCCGACGTTGCGGATCGTTACGGATTGTTTCGCTTCAGCCGGCTGGAATCACGTTGAGCCGCTTGCGCACCTCGTCGAGCGGCAGCGCTGCCATGGCCCAATAGTCCCATTTGTCCGACAGGTCCCGGTTCACATGGTTGCCGCGCTCGATGGCCGCGAACATGCGCTCGGCCATGTCGGGCTTGCCGAGCACGCCTACGGTGGTGAAGTCCTCGTTGGACGGCCGCATGTTGATACCCGTGCTGAAGATCAGCACCGCGAACAGCATGATGAAGAGCGGGCGCTCCTTCTTGAAGCCCGCGGTGAAGGCCGCGACCTGCACCTCGCCTTCGGCGTCGGTGCCGTAGCCGCCCAGTACATGGCAGAGGTCGTGATAGAGGCCGGCTTCCGGGAAGCCCTTGCGCTCGCCGGGCAGGCTGAAACCGTTCCTTGCGTAGAACTCGACCAGGGAGCGGCCGAGCGTTCCCTCGGGCAGATCATTCCAGGCGCGGTAGCGCGCCGCGAGAGCGGGGTCTTCCATCACGCCGCGCATCGTCAGCACAGCCTTGGCGAGACCCAGCGGGCCTTTCTGCTCGAGCTGGTTCTTCATGATGTCGGCGATCTGGCTGCGGCGCAGGAAATCGATCTTGAAGATCGTCATGTACCCTTCGGCGAGCAGCCGGAGGTCGGTCAGCGCCGGCGTCGACACGCCGATCGCCTTCGCGAAGGCCTCGACCTCGGCCACCATCTCGCGCGGCGGCACGCCGTCGGACAGCGCCATCACCAGCATGCCGGTGGTGAATTGCTGGCGCAGCTCCGGCGAGGTGAAGCCTGCGGCGAACTCAGGCGGCGTGATGGGCGCTAGCGCATCGATATCGGCGTCGACCCTGAGGATCACCCGCCGCGCCGCATCGAGCAGCGTGCGTCGCACCGGGCTCATCGGGCCCGCCGCCGAGGCGACGGTCTTCATGGCGCGGAGCCCCAGCAGGGCCGCCGCGGGATCAGGCTGCAAGAGGCGCATGCTGTCGTCCCAACCAGTGGTCGAAATCCTTGAGCGCCCGCGCGCTCATCGCCTGCTTGCGCTCCTTGCCCTTGAACGTGCCGTCAATCGGCGGGAACAGGCCGAAGTTGACGTTCATCGGCTGGAAGGTCGCTGCATCCGCACCGCCGGTGATATGGCCCAGCAATGCGCCCATCGCCGTGGTGAGGGGCGGTGGCGCCTGCGTCGTGCCATGCCGTTCCGCGGCGGCAAAGCGGCCGGTCATCAGCCCGACGGCGGCGCTTTCGACATAGCCCTCGCAGCCGGTGATCTGGCCCGCGAACCTGAGCCGCGGCATCGCTTTCAGCCGCAGCGTCGCATCGAGCAGGCGTGGGCTGTTGAGGAAGGTGTTGCGATGCAAGCCGCCCAGCCGCGCAAACTCGGCCTTCTCGAGTCCCGGGATGGTGCGGAAGATGCGCGTCTGCTCGCCGTGCTTCAGCTTGGTCTGGAAGCCCACGATGTTCCACAGCGTGCCCAGCGCATTGTCCTGGCGCAGTTGCACCACCGCCCACGGGCGATGGCCGGTGCGCGGATCGCGCAGGCCGACGGGCTTCATCGGCCCGAAGCGCAGCGTCTGCGGTCCCGTCGAGGCGATCACCTCGATCGGCTGGCAGCCGTTGAAGTAGGGAGTGTTCGCTTCCCACTCCTTGAACTCGGTCTTGTCG
>CAMDOT010000014.1 GCA_945903635.1 Rhizobium sp. Q54
GCTGTCCTTGATCGAGTCCTCGACGATCAGGCGCGAGCCGGCGGTGCAGACCTCGCCCTGGTTGAACCAGATGCCGAAGGCGGTGCGGCGCGCGGCGATGTCGAGGTTGGGCGCGTCGGCCAGCACGATGTTGGGCGACTTGCCGCCGCACTCGAGCCAGACCTGCTTCATGTTGGATTCGCCGGAGTAGCGCAGGAAGTACTTGCCGACCTCGGTCGAGCCGGTGAAGGCGATGACGTCGACGTCCATGTGGCGGCCGAGCGCCTGTCCGGCGGTCTCGCCGAAGCCCGGCAGGACGTTGAACACGCCTTCGGGGATGCCGGCTTCCGCCGCCAGCTCGGCGAGACGGATGGCGGTGAGGGGGGATTGCTCGGCGGGCTTCAGGATCACCGAGTTGCCGGCAGCCAGAGCCGGCGAGATCTTCCAGCAGGCCATCAGCAGCGGGAAGTTCCACGGCACGACGCAGGCCACGACGCCCGAGGCCTCGCGGGTGATCATGGCCACGACATTGCCCGGCGTCGGCGCGATCTCGTCGTAGATCTTGTCGATGGCCTCGGCGAACCACTGCACGGTGTTGGCCGAGCCCGGGACGTCGACCGTGGTCGAGAAGGCGATCGGCTTGCCCATGTCGAGCGTCTCGAGCAGCGCCAGCTCCTCGCGGTTCTTCATCATGAGCTCGGCGAGCTTCAGCATGATGCGCTTGCGGTTGGCCGGCGGCATGTTGGCCCAGGTGCCCTTCTCGAAGGCGGCGCGGGCGGCCTTCACGGCGGCGTCGACGTCGGCGGTGTCGCAGGCCGCGACCTTGGTCAGGACCTGGCCGGTGGCTGGGTTGATGCAGTCGAAGGTCTTGCCCGAGACGGAGGGCGCGAACTTGCCGCCGATGAAGGCCTGGTTGCGGTAGGCGAGGGCGCCGACACGGGTCTTCCAGTCGTCGCGCGAAAGCTGGGCGCTCATTTCATTTCCTCCGGTTGCTTGATGGGGCGGAGCCTAGCCGCAAATTGGCCCACGAAAAAGCCGCCCAAAAGGGCGGCTTTGGCGGCAGGCGGTGTAATCGCCTTACTTGATCTTGGATTCCTTGAACACGACGTGCTTGCGCGCGACCGGATCGTACTTCTTGAGTTCGAGCTTCTCGGTCTTGGTGCGCGGGTTCTTCTTGGTGACGTAGAAGAAGCCGGTGTCGGCGCTGGAAATCATCTTGATCAGGATCGAGGTCGGCTTGGCCATGGTCTTGTCCTTATGCCCAGAAGGGCGAATTCTTCAAGTGGCGGCAAATTAGTCGGGGCAGGCGCGGTGTCAAGCGCCACGATCAAGCACCACGACGGCCCCCTAGGGACGCGCCGCCGCCTGGTAGGTCCCCATCTGCACGGCATGCGCATAGAGGGAACGGTCGCGCAGGATCTGGCTGGCGATCTCGATATCGCGCTCGGGCGAATTGTCGCCGGGCGGGCAGATCTTGCGCAGGTCGGTCACTTCCTCTGGGGTCGGGTTGCGCAGCGCATGCCAGCGCATCAGTGACCCCTGGCTGGCATCGACCGTCGTGCCGATCTGGCTGGCGTTGCCCGCCTTGGCGGTGCAGATGCTGGGCAGCACGCCCAGTTCGTTCCAGGTGTAGCCGGAAGGCGCCTGCAGGCGCGACCAGGTGAGAATGAGCTCGCCCTCGTTGGCCAGCCGCACGACGGTCTGCACCGTGCCCTTGCCGTAGCTGGTCGTGCCGACCACGACGGCGCGGCCGCGGTCCTGCAGCGCCGCCGCCACGATTTCGGCGGCCGACGCCGAACCGCCGTTCATCAGGACAACCACCGGCAGCTCGGCGACCTTGCGCGCGGTGCCGCTGCGATAGGTCCGGCGGCTGTCGGGATGGCGGCCCTGGGTCGAGAAGATGGTGCCGTCGCCGATGAACAGTTCGGCCACCGCCTGCGCCTGGTCGAGCAGGCCGCCGCGGTTACCGCGCATGTCGAGGATGAGGCCGGCCAGGCCGGGGCCGATCTCGGCGCGCGCCTTGTCGATGGCGGTGCGCAGGTTGTCGGTCGTGGCTGTGTTGAAGCCGCTCAGCGCGATCAGGGCGAGGTCGCCGCGGCGCTCGTAGACGACCGTGGTCGGCACGATACGGCCGCGCTTCATGCCGACCGTGATCTCGCGGCCCTGCGACGGGCGCAGGACGGTCAGCAGGACGGGCGTGCCCACCGTGCCGCGCAGGTTGAGCACGATGTCGGACAGCGGGCTGTCGACCATGGGCTTGCCGTCGATGGCCAGGATCTGGTCGCCCACTTCGAGGCCGGCCTTGCCCGCGGGCGAGCCGTCCTGGAGGGCGCGGATCATGATCTTCTTGTCTTCGGTGCGCTCGACGGTGATGCCGATGCCGCCGCCGCCGTCGCGCTGGAAGCGGTTGTCGCGGGCCTCCTCGGGGTCGGCATAGCGGCTGTTGCGGTCGAGCTGCTTGGTGGTGGCGGCCATCGCCTTGCGGATGAGCGCCTGGCGGTCGCTTTCCTGGAGGGTGGTCGATGAGTCGATCGAGCCGGCGAGCAGCTCGGCCAGCATGCCGCCCCAGGCCCGGCCGTCGGACGTGTCGCCGGGGGTGGGCCGGCTCATCACTTCGCGGCCGTCACGCATCACCGTGAACCTGGTGTCCGAGGTCGTGAGGCTGAGCGCCGGGTCGGCGCCAGCCAAGCCGCGGTAGGTTTCGGCCGACAGGGTGCGGAAGTTGGGCTCGTACAGATGGCGGTCGCCGATGGCCCGGTAGGCCTGCAGCACGACCCGTTCGATATTGACGTCGGCGGCGACCGACGCACCGCGGCCCTGCGATTGCGGAGACTCGGTCGAGGTCGCGCAGGAAGCGACCAGTGCCCCGACGAGCAAACTGGCGGCCACAGGCGCCTGTATCGAGCGAAAAAGGGAGGTAAACAGGACGGTCATACCCAACTGGGTACACAGTAGCACAAGCCGTTGGCGGCAAGCCACGGCTCAAGGAGAGTTGTTGTCGAGGCCTCCGGAGGAGGGTTTAGGGGCCGCGATCCGGTGCGCCCACAGCAGCGCGATGACGGCCCCCTTGATGTGGGGAAGCAGGTAAAGCGCCAATATCACCGACAACGGCAGCCACAGCAGGGCATGGAACCACAGGGGTGGCTGTTGTCCCAAGCGCTCGACGATCAGGACCAGGGGCACGACAATGTGACCGACGGCGAAGATCGTGAAATAGGCCGGGGCATCGTCGGCGCGATACGGTTCGAGCGCCTGGTTGCAGGTCGGGCAATGGCTCTGCATCTTCAGGAACCGGCTGAACAAGGCCCCTTTCCCGCAACGCGGGCACCGGCCGGACCAGCCACGCAACAGCGCGGTCCAGAATTCCACGGGGGCATAGTCCTCGTCGCTCATCCTTCAAAGATGGGCGCGTCGGTCACTTTCGTCGGCGTGACCGTTTGTCCCGAGGGGGGCCTCGATGCGCGACCGGACGCCGCGGCGGCCCGCCGGGTCCGCGCGGCAGGGCATGGCGCTCGACGCGCTCGATCACGTCCGTGATCTCGAACAGCAATCCGGCGGTGGCGGCGTCGGCCTCGACCAGTTTCAGCTTCACCCGGTCGCCCAGGCCGAAGGTCTCGCCCGTGCGCTCGCCGATCAGGAGCTGGCGGCCCTCGTCGTGGCGGAAGAATTCCTGGCCCAGCGAGCGGATGGGGATCAGCCCGTCCGCTCCGGTGCCGTCGAGGGCGGCAAACAGGCCGAAGCGCGTGACGCTGGTGATGCGGCCGGCGAAGGTGGCGCCCACGTGCTGGGCCATGAAGGCCACGACGTAACGGTCCATGGCGCCACGCTCGGCGGCAACGGCGCGGCGCTCGCACATCGACAGATGCTCGCCGAATTCGACGAAGCGGCCGCGGTCGGCCTCGGCAAGGCCGCCGTCGCCCAGGCCATAGGCGGCGATCAGGGCGCGGTGGACGATCAGGTCGGGATAGCGGCGGATCGGCGAGGTGAAGTGGGCATAGCGCGGCAGCGCGAGGCCAAAGTGGCCGAGATTGTCCGGGCTGTAGACGGCCTGGCTCTGGCTGCGCAGCACCGTCTGGCTGACCAGCTGCGAGACCGGCTTGCCGGCGACCTCGTGCAGCACGCGGTTGAGGTCGGCCGGGCGCAGCCGCTGTCCGGTCGGCACCTTGATGCCCAACGTGCCGAGGAATTCGCGCAGGGACTCGAGCTTGGCAAGGTCGGGCTGGTCGTGGACGCGGTAGAGGCAGGCGGCGCGGCGTTGTTCCAGCGCCTGGGCCGCCGCCACGTTGGCCAGCACCATGAATTCCTCGATCAGCTTGTGGCTGTCGAGGCGCTCGCGCACGCCGATCTCGGCGATCCGGCCATCGTCGCCCAGCGTCACCTGCCGCTCCGGCAGGTCGAGATCGAGCGCGCCGCGCGCCTCGCGCGCCGCCAGCAGGACTCGATAGGCGCCGTAGAGGGGGCGCACGACGCCGTCCATCAGCGGCGCGATCTCCTCGTCGGGCGTGCCGTCCATGGCGCGCTGGACGCGGTTATAGGTGAGGCGGGCGGCCGAGCGCATCATGGCGCGGTGGAAGCGATGGTTCTTGAGGTGGCCCTCGGCGTCGATCCGCATCTCGGCCACCAGTACCGGGCGATCCTCGTGCGGTACCAGCGAGCACCAGTGGTTGGAGAGCGCCTCCGGCAGCATCGGCACGACGCGGTCGGGAAAATAGACCGAGGTGCCGCGCTGGTAGGCGGCGCGGTCGAGCGGCTTGTCGTGGCGCACGTACCAGGCGACGTCGGCGATGGCGACCAGAAGACGCCAGCCGCCGGGATGATCCGGGTCGGGCTCGGCGAATACGGCGTCGTCGAAATCGCGCGCGTCCTCGCCGTCGATGGTGACCAGCGGCGTCTGGCGGAGATCGAGCCGATTGCCCATCGGCGCGGCCTTGGCGCGCTCGGCTTCTTCCAGTGCTGCCGATGGAAACTCCACCGGGATGTCGCTGGCGGCGATCGAGATCAGGCTGACGGTGCGCGGATCGCTCATCGGGCCGATGCGCTCGAGCACGCGCGCCCGGCGGGCGAGCGCACCGCCGGTCGCCTCGATCCAGACGATGTCGCCCGGCTTGGCGCCGTTCTTGTCGGCGGGCCGGACGTCGAAGCTCACGCGCTGCTTGCGGTCGGTGGGCGTCACGAGCCCGAGGTCGTTGCGGCCGGGCGGCTCCTCGTAGAGGCCCAGGATCTTCTTCGGGCCGCTGCCCAGCCGGCGGATGATCTTGGCCTCGTAGGCGTTCTTGCCGCGGCGCTTGAGGCTGCCCAGCACGCGGTCGCCCACGGCCGGCGCCGGGCCGCTGCGCGGCGCCGTCTGCGGGTCGATCTCGATGTGCGGCGGCGGGCCGTCCTTGTCGTCGTCGTGGCGGCGCGGCACGGCGATCAGGTGGCCGTCGTCGTCGACCCGGACGATTTCCAGGACCGTGATGTCGGTCAGTGCCGCGGGATCGCGGAAGGTTTTGGCGCGGTCGGGCGTGATCTCGCCCGCGTCGCGCAGGTCGCGCAGCAGTTCCTTGAGTTCGATCCGCTGGTCGCCCTTGAGGCCGTAGGCGCGGGCGATCTCGCGCTTGCCGATCGGCGTGGCGCTGTCGCGGATGAAGGCCAGCAGTTCGTCGCGGGTCGGAACCTTGCCCTTAGCCATCGGTCCCGGTGCGGGGCGGGGGCTCTACCTTGGCCTTGCGCTTGGGTGCCGCCTTCTTCTTGGCCGCGGGCTTGGTGGGCGCCGCGTCGTTGGCCGGTACCGAGACGTCGGCCGCGCCGTTCGCCGCCTTGGCCTTGGCCTTTGGTTTTGCCTTGGGGGCAGCAGCCTTTTTGGCGCGCGCCGGCTTCTTGCCGCCACCCTTTGCCGCGCGCTCGGCCAGAAGCGACACAGCATGGTCGAGCGTCAGCTCTTCCGGCTTGATGTCCTTGGGGACGGTGGCGTTGATGCCGCCGTGCTTCACATAGTGGCCGTAGCGGCCGTCGTAGAGTTCGATCGGCGCTTCGTCGTTGGGATGATTGCCGACGACGCGCAGCGGCTTCACGGCGGCGCGGCCGCGGCCCGGCACCCTGGCCTCGGCCAGCAGCGCCACGGCGCGGTTCATGCCGATTTCGAGCACGCTCTCGTCGGCGGGAATCGATTTGTACTTCGGGCCGTGCTTCACGTAGGGGCCGAAGCGGCCGACGCCGGCCAGGATCATTTCGCTGTCTTCGGGATGGGGGCCCAGTTCGCGCGGCAGGGCCAGCAGCGCCAGCGCCTTTTCCAGCGTCACGTCGTCGGGGACCATGTCCTTCAGCAGCGACTGCCGCTTGGGCTTGTCCTTGCCCTCGGGTTCGCCGAGCTGGACGTAGAGACCGTAAGGGCCCTTGCGCAGCGTGACCTGCTTGCCGGTGACGGGATCGTCGCCGAGGATCTTCGGGCCGTCGAGATTGACGCCCGATGCGGCATCGGCCTCGGCATCGACGATGCCCAGCTTGCGGGTGAAGCGGCACTCCGGATAGTTCGAGCAGCCGATGAAGGCGCCGAACTTGCCGAGCTTGAGCCCGAGGCGGCCGTCGGCGCACGACGGGCAGGCGCGCGGGCTCTTGCCGTCCTTGGCCTCGGGGAAGAAGTGGGGCCCGAGCTCCGAATCGATCTTGTCGAGCACTTCGCGGACGCGCAGTTCCTTGGTCTCGCCGACGGCGGCCGAGAAGGCCTTCCAGAATTCGCGCAGCACCTGGCGCCAGTCGATCTTGCCGCCCGAGATGTCGTCGAGCTCTTCCTCGAGATGGGCAGTGAAGTCGTATTCGACGTAGCGCGGAAAGTAACTCTGCAGGAAGGCGGTGACGATGCGGCCGCGATCCTCCGGTACGAAGCGCTTGCGGTCGATCTTCACATAGTTGCGGCGCTGCAGGACCTCGATGATGCTGGCATAGGTCGAGGGCCGGCCGATGCCGAGCTCCTCGAGCTTCTTCACGAGGCTGGCCTCGGAATAGCGCGGCGGCGGTTCGGTGAAGTGCTGTTCCGGCACGACGTCGCGGCGCTCCAGCGCCTCGGCCTCGCCGACGTCGGGCAGGATCGAGTTGCCGTCCTCGTCCTCGCTCTTCTCGTCCTTGCCTTCGTCGTAGAGCGTAAGGAAGCCGTTGAACTTGATGACCGAGCCGGTCGCGCGCAGCTGCACGTTCTTGTCGCCGCTGGCGATGTCGACCGTGACCTGGTCGAGCACGGCGCTTTCCATCTGGCTCGCCACGGTGCGCTTCCAGATCAGCTCGTAGAGGCCGAGCTGGTCCTTGTCCAAGTACCTTGCGACATCCTGCGGTGTGCGGAAGAGGTCGGTCGGACGGATCGCCTCGTGCGCCTCCTGGGCGTTCTTGGCCTTGGATGTGTAGACGCGCGGGCTCGCCGGCACGTAGCTCTGGCCATACTTGGTCTCGATCAGGCGGCGCGTCTGGCCGATCGCCTCGGGGGCCAGCTGGACGCCGTCGGTGCGCATGTAGGTGATGAGGCCGACGGTTTCGCCGCCGATGTCGACACCTTCGTACAGGCGCTGGGCAATGCGCATGGCGGTGGCGGCGCCGACACCCAGTTTGCGCGAGGCTTCCTGCTGCAGGGTCGAGGTGATGAAGGGCGGCGGCGGGTTGCGGCGCACCTGGCGGCGGTCGATCGACGCCACCGAGAAGGCGCGGCGCTCGAGCTCGCGCTTGGCCGATTGCGCGCGCTCCTCGTTGTCGAGGTCGAACTTGTCGAGCTTGCGGCCGTCGAGATGGGTGAGGCGGGCCTTTAGCGCCTGCTTCTTGGCCGTGCCGAAGATGGCGTCGACCGTCCAGTATTCGCGAGTCTTGAAGACCTCGATCTCGGCTTCGCGCTCGCAGATCAGGCGCAGCGCCACCGACTGCACGCGGCCGGCCGAGCGGCTGCCCGGCAGCTTGCGCCACAGCACCGGCGACAGGGTGAAGCCCACGAGATAATCGAGCGCGCGGCGCGCCATGTAGGCATCGATCAGCGGCTGGTCGAGTTCGCGCGGATGGGCGACGGCATCCAGCACCGACTGCTTGGTGATGGAATTGAAGGTGACCCGTTTGACGTCGACGCCGTCGAGCGCCTTCTTGCGCCCGAGGATCTCCTTCACGTGCCAGGAGATCGCCTCGCCCTCGCGATCCGGATCGGTCGCGAGATAGAGCTTGCCGCCCTTGGTTATCGCCTGGGCGATGGCGTCGAGGCGCTTCTGCGACTGGGGGTCGATCTCCCAGTCCATGGCGAAATCATCATCCGGGCGGACCGAGCCGTCCTTGGACGGCAGATCGCGGACATGACCGTAGGAAGCCAGCACCGTGTAACCGGGGCCGAGGTACTTCCCAATGGTCTTAGCCTTGGCCGGGGACTCGACGACCAGCACGTCCATCGGCGAAACATGCTCCAGTGAAAAATCAGAAGCCGGAGCTAAATCGCTGATTTACATCAGAGATACGCGGTTACCCCGGTGCCTCTCCAGGCGGCCCTCCAGCTCAAGGGCCAGGAGGACCTCCGCCACGGAGGCGGCGGACACTTGGCACCGGCGCACCAGTTCGTCAACCGCGGTGGGCACCGACCCCAGGGCTTCGAGCACCTTTGCGGTATCTCCGTCGGGCCGATTTTGACCTTTCCGGTCAATGGGTTGGCTGGGGGCGGACGGCCGGCCCAAAACATCCAGAATATCGTTGGCGTCGCGGACCAATATGGCCCCATCCCGGATAAGGCTATTCGATCCGGCATAGCGCGGGTCCATCGGAGAGCCCGGCACGACGAAGACCTCGCGCCCCTGTTCGGCGGCGCGCTGGGCAGTGATCAGGGAGCCCGACCGGGCGGCCGCCTCGACCACGATCACGCCCGCCGAGAGGCCGCTCACGATGCGATTGCGCCGCGGGAAGGCGCGGGCGACCGGCGGCGTGCCGACCGGCGATTCGCTCAGGATCAGGCCCTGCGCCGCAATTGCCTGGTGCAGCGCCGCGTTCTGCGGTGGGTAGATCTGGTCGATGCCGCCGGCCAGGACGGCCACGGTGCCGGTGGCGAGGGCGGCTTCATGCGCCGCGGCATCGATACCGCGGGCCAGTCCGGAGACAATGACGAAACCGGCGGCTCCCAGCACGGCCGCCAGCTCGGCGGCGAAGCGCCGGCCGGCCAGCGAGGCGTCGCGGGCGCCAACCAGCGCCAGGGTCGGCCGGCCGAGCAGGGCCAGATCGCCGATCGCCGACAGCATCGGCGGGGCGCCAGGCACGGCCGCCAGGGCGGCGGGGTAGGCCGTGTCGCCGACCACCAGGAACCGCCCGCCGGCCTGGGCGAGGCGGGCTTCCTCGCGGTCGATGTCGGCATCGGTGCGGGCGGCGAGCCTCGTGCAGGCGGCCCGGGCCGAGCCGAAATGGGCCAGCGCTTCGTGGAAGGTGACGGGGCCGATGCGGGCCCCGCGCGCCAGGCGGAGGCGGGCGCGGCGTTCCGGGGGATCCAACTCGAGAGTGTGCAGGCCGTCGAACATGTCGCGACACTAAGCGGGAATAACAATCATGTAAAACAACCTGAAGTAGAATTCAGCGCAGCCGGGGATTGAGCGCGTCACGTAGCCAGTCGCCCAGCAGGTTGACCGAGAGCGAGAGGACCACCAGCGCCAGCGCCGGGAAGATCACGATCCACCATTCGCCCGAGAACAGGAAGGCGTTGCCGATGCGGATCAATGTGCCGAGCGACGGCTGGGTCGCCGGCATGCCGACGCCGAGATAGGAGAGCGACGCCTCGGCGATCACGGCCAGCGCCAGCTCGATGGTGGCGATCACTAGCACGGGGCCCCAGGCGTTGGGCAGCACATGGGCGAGCGCAATGCGCGCGCCCGGCACGCCGATGATGCGCGCGGCGTTCACGTAGTCCTTGTTCTTCTCGGCCAAGGTCGTGGCGCGGGTAACGCGCGCGAACTGCGGCCAGTAGGCAAAGCCGATCGACAGCACCAGCACCCAGATGGCGACGCTGTCGTGGACACCCTTGGGCAGCACGACGCGCGCCACGCCGTCGAGCGTCAGCGCGATCAGGATGGCAGGCACGGTGAGCTGGATGTCGGCCATTCGCATGATCACCGACTCGACCCAGCCGCCGCGGAAACCGGCGAGCAGCCCGAGCAGCACGCCGGTCGTTACCGACAGCACGATCGCCGCCAGCCCGATCATCAGCGACACGCGGCTGCCGTAAAGGATGGCCGACAGCATGTCGCGGCCCTGGTTGTCGGTGCCCAGCGGATGCTTGGCCGTGCCGCCCTCGTTCCACGCCGGCGGAGTGAAGGCATCCATCAGGTTGAGCGACTTCACGTCGAAGGGATCGAACGGCGCCACCCAGGGCGCGAAGGCCGCCGCCATGAAGTAGACCAGCGTGACCAGGGCGGCGGCCACGGTGAGCGGCGAGCGGCGGAAGCTCCACCACATGTCGCTGTCGCGGAAGCGGGCGAGGGTCGTGCTGCGGTCGCTCATGACGCCGTCATCCGGCGGCAGAGCAGCGCGCCCAGCGCGCCGATCAGGGCCAACGCGGCGGCGAGCGGCCCGAAGCCGTCGAAACCGTCCCAACTGATGATCGCTGCCCCGAACGCTGCCGCGCCCACCCAGCCGACACTCGCCGTGGTGCCGTTCAGTCCCAGGACCGTGCCGCGCACGTCCTCCGGCACCGAGGCAAGGGCTGCCATGTAGGAGGGCCGGCCCAGTGCGTTCATCAACACATAGACAAAGCCCAATGCGACCGAGACCTCAAGGCTGGGATGCCACAGGAAGAGAACAAGAGCCGCCGCCGCTGAAAGGGCCATTGTGACGGCGAAGACCATCAGCCGGTCGCGCAGGCGGTCGGCGAGCTGGCCGCCCAGGATCGTGCCGGCGACGTTGCCGATTGCGAACACCGCCAACGGGAAGGCGACCTCGATCAACGACAGGTGATAGGTCGCCTGCAGGAAGGTGGCGAAATAGATCGCGGCCAGGCCGTAGCAGATGCGCTCGGCGATGCCGGAGGTGAGGAGTCCCAGCACGCGGGGCGACAGCGCACTCCGGAACGAGGGCCGCGCCGTCGGGCGCATATGACCGGCGGTGCCACGGCCCACCGTGATGAACAGGCTCGCGCAGGCGAGAAGGGAAAGGCCGCTCAGGCAGATCAGCCAGCCGCGCCAGCCGATCAGCGAGCCCACGGCCGCCGCCATCGGCACGCCGATCAGCAGCGTGAGCGACTGGCCGCTCATCACCCAGCCCAGCGCGCGGCCGCGCTGGCCGTCGGTAACGCGGCCCGAGACCTCGGCGAACGCGACGCCCATGAAGGCGCCGCAGCAGGCACCGGCCATTGTCGCCCACACCCCCACCCAGAAGAACGATCCAGCCAGCGCCTGGGCCACAAGGCAGAGGGCCAGCGCGAAGGGCGAGGCGACGAGCAGCGCCCGCCGCCCGATGACATCGGACAGCCAACCGCCGAAGGCCGAGGCGACACCCCACGATATCGACGTCAGCGACACCAGGTTGGCGACCAGCGGCATCGAGACATCGAGGTCGCGTGCCATGTCGAGCAGGAAGGGCGCGCGCGTGGTGCCGCTCGAAGTGGTGGCGAACGAGCCGAGGCAGGCGGCGCCGATCAGGGCCCATGGCAGACCTGGGGGGAGACCGGGGGCAAAGGCGCGCGGAGCGGTCACGATCATCCTCCGGCCGTGCCGAGCTGGGCGCGATCGAGCCTCAGCCGGGGGTCGATGGCGGCATAGAGCAGATCGACGAAGAAATTGATCGCCACGAAGATGAACGAAACCATGACGAGATAGGCGGCCATCACCGGAATGTCGGCGAACTGCACCGACTGGATGAAGAGCTGGCCCATGCCCGGCCACTGGAACACCGTCTCGGTGATGATCGAGAAGGCGATCAGGCCGCCGACTTGAATCCCAATGACGGTAATCACCGGCAGAAGGGTGTTCTTGAGCGCGTGGCGGAAATGCACGGCGCGATCGGTGAGGCCGCGGGCACGCGCGAACTTGATGTAGTCGGTGCGCAGCACCTCGAGCATCTGCGAGCGCACCAGGCGCAGCACCAGCGTCATCTGGAACAGAGACAGGGTGAAGGCCGGCAGCACGATCGCTTTGAGGCCCGATGCGGTGAGCAGTCCCGTGTTCCACCAGCCGAGCTTCACCGTCTCGCCGCGCCCGAAGGACGGGAAGCACCAGTCCGGCGGCAGCCCGATGGCCGGCGCCCAGGTCTTGCACTCCACCGAGAAGACATAGATCAGCAGGATGCCGATGACGAAGGTGGGCATCGCCACGCCCGCGAGCGAGAAGGTCATGATCGCGCCGCTGTCGACGCTGTTGCGGCGCAAGGCCGTGAGCACGCCGAGCGGGATGCCCATGGACAGCGCCAGCAGGGCCGCCACCGCCACCAGTTCCAGAGTTGCCGGCATGCGTTCGACGATCAGGTCGGACACCGGACGGGCCAAGCGATAGCTCTTGCCGAAATTGCCGGTCGCGGCATTGCCGAGGAAGCGCAGGAACTGGATCGCCACGGAATCCTCGAGCCCGAGCTCGCGGCGCATCTCCTCGCGCTCGGCCGGCCCCGCTTCCTGGCCGACCATGTTGTTCACCGGATCGCCCACGAAGTTGAACAGCGTAAAGCACACGAACGAGACCGCCAGCATGACCGCCAGCGACTGCAGGAGACGGGACACGATGAAAGCCAGCATGGTGCCGGCTTTCCTGCTGCGTGGGTCGGCCCTACTTGATCGTCGAGTATTTGAAGTTGGGCGAGTCGTTGGCGAAGATCGGGATCGTCACCTTGTCGCTCATTGACCACACGATCAGCTGGTGATGCAGCGGCAGGTACGGCATGTCGGCGACCGCCAGCGCCCAGGCGTCGGCGATCATCTTGTCGCGCTTGGCCTGGTCGACCTCCTTCAGCATCGCGTCGGTGAGCTCATCGAGCTTGGCGTTGCTGTAGTTGGTATAGTTCCAGCCGCCCACCTTCTTGGCTGGATCGTTGGTCTGGTAGAGGAAGGTGAAGACATAGTGCGAATCGAGCGTCGGCACGCCCCAACCCAGCAGGAACATGCTCGAGTCCTTCTTCTGGACCTTGGGGAAATGCAGCGTCTTGGAGCGCGCCTGCAGGTCGACCTTGATGCCGATCTGCGCCAGCATGCCGGTGACGGCCTGGCAGATCGGCTCGTCGTTGTTGTAGCGGTCGTTGGGGCAATCCAGGGCGACGCTGAAGCCGTTGGGATAGCCCGCCTCGGCCATCAGCTTCTTGGCCGCCGCCACATCGTATTTCAGGCGCTGGTCGAGCGCCTGCGTATAGCCGTGCACGCCGGGCGAGGTGATGAGGCCGGCGGGGGCCGCGAAGTTGCGCATTACCTTGGCCTTGATCGCGTTGATGTCGATCGCCTGGTACATGGCCTGGCGCACGCGCTTGTCGGCGAACGGGTTCTTGCCCTTGACGTCGGAGTATTTCAGCTCGGCCGAACCCATGTCGAGGCCGAGGAAGATCGAGCGGACCTGCGCCGTCTCCTCGGTCTTGAGGCCGGCGGTCTGCTTGATGCGGGCGATGTCCTGCAGCGGCGCGTCGAGCACGAAGTCGACCTGGCCCGAGATCAGCGCGGCGACCCGGGTCGCCGGCTCCTTGATCGGCGTGTAGACCAGCTCGTCGGGATAGTTCGGGAATTCCTTGGCGCCCCAGTAGGTCGGGTTCTTCACCATCACGGTACGCACGTCGGGGTCGCGCTGCTTCACCATGTAGGGGCCGGTGCCCATGGCGTTGCGCACGGCGTAGGTCTCTTCCTTGTCCTTGAAGTTCTGCGGCTTGGTGACGTTGTGCTTCTCGGACCACGCCTTCGACATGATCAGGATACTGGTCGTGTAGTCGGGCAGGATGGGGTTCGGTCCGGCGGTGATGATATGCACCGTCAGCGGATCGATCGCCTTTACCTCCTTGATGCTGGAGATATAGGCGCGGAAGTCGGAGGAGGGCGCGAGTGCGCGGTTGTAGCTGAACACCACGTCGTCGGCGGTGAACGGCGTGCCGTCGCTGAACTTGACGTCGGGGCGGAGCTTGAACTCCCAGACCTCGGGCGAGATCGGCTTCCACGACAGTGCCAGGCCCGGCACCTTCGCCAGCTTCGGGTCGCGCGAGATCAGCGCGTCGTAGAAGTGCGTGTTCATGGCCGTGGTCGGCCCCTCGTTCTGCGAATAGGGATCGAGGGTGAGCGCGTCACCCTGGCTTGCCCAGCGCAGCGTCTTGGCATCGGCGGTGGATACGACACATAGGGCGGCCGCGGTAAGAGCGGCCAGTCGTGCAACGAACATGGCCATTGCCTCCTGCAGTTGTTGTGCATCGACCCTAGCGACCGCTCCGCCGCCGATCAATGGCGCGGTGCCGAGACAGCGAAGAAGAACTAGGCGCTCTTCTTCTGGCCGATCTTGGGTTCGGTGCTGGCGAGCAGGCGGGCGATGTTCTCGTGGTGTCGCACCCACACCAACGGCACCAGCAGCGTGAGAAGCATCGCAGCTCTTGGATCGGTCAGCAGCCACGCCGCGATCGCGGCGATCACGACGCAGAGCAGGGCGGCGAGCGACGAGTAGCGGAAGATGGCGGCGAACAGCAGCCACGACGCGCAAGCGATCGCCCCTACCGGCCACGACAGGCCCCACATCACGCCGAGCGTGGTTGCCACGCCCTTGCCGCCCTTGAACGACAGCCAGACCGGAAACATGTGGCCCAGCACCGCGCCCGCCGCCGCACCGACGGCGGCCAGCTGGCCGACCTGATCGGCGATCAGCACGGCCACGACGCCCTTCAGGGCATCGAGCAGCAGCGTCGCCGCGGCCAGGCCCTTGCGGCCGGTGCGCAGCACGTTGGTGGCGCCGATGTTGCCCGAACCGACGTTGCGGATGTCGCCGAGGCCTGCCGCACGGGTCAGCAGCAGCCCGAACGGGATCGATCCCAGCAGGTAGCCCAGCAGGAACGGCGCGAAGAGCAGGATCAGCGTCGAGACCATGCGGCCGTTACGGGCTGACGACCCGGCAATTGGTCGAGTCGATGTACGCGGTGGTCGGGGGCCCGACCAGCTCGGTGCTGATCTGCTCGCCCGGCTGGATCGTCACCGGCCCGAAGTAGGCATCCTCGACCGGACGGCCGGCATTCATGAAGGTGCACTGGGCCTGGGTCTCGAGCGGGCGCGCCGTATTCGACGTCAGCGTGATCGAGACCTGCCAATAGCGCGAATCGCCGTAAGTCAGGTTGGAGGCACCGAGCACCACCAGCGGCTGCGGCGTCGCCGAATAGGGAATGGGACGCGCGCCGGTGCGGCGGACGGGCGGTCGCGGCTTGGGCTGCAGTCCCTCGGGCGGACGCACCTGGGTCGCGGTGCGCGGATCGAAGGCGGCATTGGGGTCCTGCGGCTGGCCGAGCGGGCTCGGCTGCGACGGTGTGTTGCCGCCCAGGGTCGCCACGCCGCCGCCGGGGATACCCAGCGGCTGCGGCGTGAGAGGCGTCGAACTGATCGAGGAACCGGTCGACGGGCTGGGCAATGGGCTGGCCGAAGCCGCCGGCGGGGTGCTGGCCTGCAGCGGCGTCGGCGTGGGTGCCGGAGTCGATGCGGCGGCCGGTGCCTGGACGCCGCCGACCTGGGTCTGCAGCCGGTCGTAACAGGACAGCTTGGCCTGCTGCTCCGTGATTTCACCGCAGATCTGGATGTGACGCGTGAGCGCGTCGAGAAGGTCCTCGCGCGACTGGCCGCGCGTCTGCGTGTGACCCGCGCTGACGAACATCACCATGGCGACGCCGAGGATTACTGACTGTCTAAGCATCGTCGATTGCCCTGATCCGTAAGAACGCCGCGACCATACCAGACGAAGTGGCGGTTTCGAGGCGCCAATTCCAGCGCCGTTCCTGGCGGCTAAGCCGCTGCGGCGGCAGTCACGAAACTGTCGTCGCGGTAGATCGTGCGGCCGCCGACGATGGTAGCCATGACGCGGCCCTGGACCGGGCGCTCGTCGAACGGCGTGTTCTTGGTCTTGCTCCAGAAGTCGGTGCGGTCGATCTGCCAGGCAAAGTCGGCGTCGAACACCACGAGATCAGCCGGGGCACCCTTGGCGAGGCGACCACCGGGCAGACCGAACAGGGCAGCCGGCCGGCTCGACAGGCGCTGGAAGAGCTGCGGCAGGGTGAGATGGCCGTTGTGCACCAGCTCGAGCGAGATCGGCAGCAGGGTTTCGAGGCCGATGCCGCCCGGCAGCGCCTGGGCGAAGGGCACGCGCTTGCTGTCCTGGTCCTGCGGCCTGTGGTCCGAGACGATGGCGTCGATCACGCCGCTCTTCAGGCCTTCGACGATCGCCGCGCGATCCTTCTCGGCACGCAGCGGCGGCACCAGCTTGCCGAAGGTGCGGTAGTCGCCGACGGCGAGATCGTTCAGCGCGAAGTAGGGTGCGGCGGTATCGCAGGTGATTTTCAGCCCGCGTGCCTTGGCGGCGGCGATTGCGGCCACCGACTCGGCGGTCGAGATCTTGGCGAGATGCATCTTCCCGCCGGTCATCTCGACCAGGCGGATATCGCGCTCGACCATCATCACCTCGGCAAGCGGCGGATTGCCCGACAGGCCGAGCCGTGTCGCCATCTCGCCGCTGGTCATGTGGCCGCCCGACAGGGTCGGCTCCTGCGGCAGGTGGACGATCAGCGCGTCGAACGCCTTGCAGTAATAAAGTGCGCGCCGCATCACCTGGGCGCTGCCCACGGCGTGGTCGGCGTCGGTGAAGGCCACGGCGCCGGCTTCGGCCAGCAGGCCTATTTCGGCCAGTTCCTTGCCTTCGAGGCCGACCGTGAGCGCGCCGTAGGCGTACATGTTCACCAGCTTGATCAGGCGGGCGCGGCGGGCCACGAACTCGATCAGCGAAGCATCGTCGAACGGCGGCTCGTTGTCAGGCAGCAGTACCAGCGAGGTGATGCCGCCCACCGCGGCCGCGGCGCCGGCGCTCTCCAGCGTCTCCTTGTGTTCCTCGCCCGGCTCGCCGGTGTGCACGCGCGTGTCGACCACGCCGGGTGCCAGCACGAGGCCGCGGCAATCGACGGACTCGATTCCGTAGGGCGCGCCCGAGGCGAACAGGTTGGGGCCGAAGTCGGCGATCTTTCCATCGCTGATCAGCACGGCGCCGCGATACTCGATGCCACCCGTGGGATCGACGATGCGGGCGTTGATATAGGCGGTCGAGCCGGCGTGCGGCGGTGCGGTCTTGTGGATGTTGCCGGTCACGCCACGGCTCCGACCAGGGTGTTGCGCCGCCCGCCGATCAGCGCTTCCAGGCAGGCCATGCGCACGGCCACACCCATCTCGACCTGCTCGTGGATGACGCTGCGGTCGAGGTCGTCGGCGACCTCGGAGTCGATTTCGACGCCGCGGTTCATCGGCCCGGGATGCATGATCAGGGCGTCGGGCTTGGCATATTCCAGCTTGGCGTGGTCGAGGCCGAAGAAATGGAAGTACTCGCTGATCGAGGGCACGAAGGTGCCCTGCATGCGCTCGGTCTGCAGGCGCAGCATCATTACGATATCGACGTCCTTGAGGCCGGTCTTCATGCTGTAGTGGACCTCGACCCCCATCTTGTCGATGTCGGTCGGCATCAGCGTGGGCGGGCCGACGACGCGCACGCGCGCGCCCATGATCTGCAGCAGGTGGATGTTCGAGCGCGCCACGCGGCTGTGCATGATGTCGCCGCAGATCGCCACCAGCAGTCCCTCGAGGCTGCCGCGTCGTCGTCGGATGGTGAGCGCGTCGAGCAGCGCCTGGGTCGGGTGCTCGTGCTGGCCGTCGCCGGCGTTGATGACGGCGCAGTTGACCTTTTGCGACAGGAGGTTGACCGCGCCCGACTCGTGATGACGCACGACGATGGCGTCGGGCCGCATGGCGTTCAGCGTCATGGCGGTGTCGAGCAGCGTCTCGCCTTTGCGCACGGAGGAGGTGGCGACGTCCATGTTGATGACGTCGGCGCCCAGCCGCTTGGCCGCGACCTCGAAGCTGGTGCGTGTTCGTGTCGAATTCTCGAAGAACAGATTGATGACGGTGCGGCCGGCGAGCATGTCGCGCCGCTTGTCGATCGATCGATTCTGGTCGATGTAATTTTCGGAAAGGTCGAGCAATCCCGAAATAGTCTCGGGAGCAAGTCCCTCGATGCCGAGGAGGTGGGGCAGCCTCGGCAGGCCCATGCGTTTCTTTGTCACTAAAGCGCGACGTTAAGCACGCGCATGCCGGTCCGGCAAGCTGGCGTTTTGGTGGATAACGTCCGAGACGGAACAGACCGTCGCAGGTCCGCGCGGCGCGATGAAGTCCGCCCAGATGGCATTGTGATGCTCGATGATCTTCTCGGCCGGCAGGTGCGGCCGGTTCGCCGCGGTGTGCCCGTCGGAGGGCACGACCGTGGGATAGCCGCGCGCCAGCGCGCTGCGCACCGTCGTGTCGACGCAGTAGTCGGTCGCCCAGCCGGTGATGATCAGCCGGTCGATGGCCCGCGTGCGCAGGAAGTCGCCGAGCGAGGTTTCCAGGAAGGCGTCGCAGGATTTCTTGCGGATGACGGTGTCGCCCGGGCGCGGTGAGAGGTTTTCGAGCAGCTTCCAGCCCGGTTGGTCCGGATGGAACGGGTCGCCTGGCGGTCCGTCGTGCTGGATGAAGACGACCGCGCCGCCCTGGGCGCGCACTGTGTCGGCGAGCCTGTTCAGGCGGCCGATCAGCCCAGCCGCGTCGTGCTTGGGCGTCGCGTCGACAAATGCGCCCTGCTGCATGTCGATGATGATCAGGGCATCGGTCATGGGAGAGGTGGCCTCAGCTTCCGGGTCGCGGACCTGTATAGCGCGCGCGCGGCCGGATCAATGCTCCGTGTGCGGCTTGTTCGAGTGCGTGCGCGATCCATCCGACGGTGCGGCCGAGTAGAAAGAGCGCCAACGCCGAATTCCTGGGCAGGCCGAGCACACGCTCGATCGTGACGGTTGCGAAATCGACGTTGGGCTTGCGGTCGATCACGCGCTCGGCGGCTGCCGCCAGGCGATCGGCAAAGGCGAACTCCGGCGAATGGGGGGCGATCTCGCGCAGCATGGCGAATAGCGTCGCCGCCCGAATGTCGCCGTCCGGATAGAGCTGATGGCCGAAGCCCGGGATATAGACGCGGTCGCGCACCCGGCGGGCGAGTTCGCCGTCGAGATCGGGGGCGTCCTTCAGTTCGTCGAACAGGCTCGCCACGCGTCGGGTGAGCCCGCCATGGCGCGGGCCGTTGATCGCGACGAGGCCGGCCATGGTCGAGGCGTAGAGGTTGGCGCCGGTGGAGGCCACGACGCGGGCGGCGAAGGCCGAGGTGTTGAATTCATGGTCCGCCGACAGGACGAGGGCGGCGCGGATCAACGGCACCCGCTCGGCCGGCACGCGCCACGCCGTGGCGACCTGTTCGTGCACGGGCTTGTCGGAGAGCGGCTCGCCGGTCACGGCGGCGGTCAGGAGCCGCAGGATGCGGGCGCCGGTTTCGAGCATGGCGGCGCGGTCCTCGACCCAGCTCGGGTGATCCCAGCGCGCCGCGGCGGGCAGCAGGACGAGGCAACTGTCGACCGGTGGGAGCGACGCCGCCGCCAGCCAGGCGCCGCGCAGGGCGGCCGACATCGGCGGCAGATTCCTCGGCCCGAACGGCCGGTCGTCGCAGTCCCACAGGAGTTGCGCCACCTGCTCCAGCGAGGCGTTGCGCGCAAGGCGGGTGGCGTCGTGGCCGCAATAGAAGAGACGGCCGTTCTCGATCAGCGTCAGCGACGATTCGAGCACGGGTGTGCCGAAGTCGAGGGCGTTGGCTGCGATCGACTCGGCCTTGCGTCCGACGTCGCGCCGTCGCTTGAGCTGCGAGACATCCTCGGCGCGGTAGCGCCGTTCGCGTTGCCCCACACTGCCCTCGGAGCGCAGCAGGCCACGGCTCACGTAGGCATAGAGCGTGGCGGCCGAGACGCTCAGCCGGCGTGCCGCTTCCTTCGAACTCAGCCATTCAGTTGCCATCTCTTAATATTGATCAATTCAATCAATATTGACAATATATATGTTCGACCCGAATCCTCTTCGCGAACAAGCGAAGGGATTTCCGATGTTGCAGACACGGGTGGACAGCGGCCTCGACGGCGTGATCGTGGCCGACACGGTGATGAGCGAGGTCGATGGCGAGGCCGGCCGGCTGATCGTGCGCGGCCATGCCGTGGAGGAGCTCGTCGCCACGCGCGGCTTCGAAGGGGTGGCGGCGCTGTTGTGGGACGGGTTTGCCCCCAGCGATCAAGGGGGCGGCGGCGATGAGCACGCAGTCCGTGAAGGGTTCGCCTCGGCGCGGGTGCGGGCCTTTGCCGAAGTGCCGAAGCTGCTGCAGGCCGCCAAGGGGCTGACGCCGGTCGAAGGGCTGCGTGTCGGCCTCGGCATGCTGGCCGACTCCGAGTTGATGCCGCACCACTATCTCGTCTGCGGCGCGCTGCCGGTGTTCCTCGCGGCCCTCCTGCGGGCCTCGGAAGGCAAGTCGGCGCTGGCGCCGGATCCCGCACTCACGACGGCGCAGGACCTGCTGCGCATGATCCGCGGCAAGCGCGCGCACGACGTCTTCGAGAAAGGCCTCGATACCTATCTTGCGACCATTACCGACCACGGCTTCAATGCCTCGACCTTCACGGCGCGTGTCGTGGCGTCGACGCATGCCGGCCTCATCTCTGCGGTGCTGGCGGGGCTCTGTGCCCTCAAAGGTCCGCTCCATGGCGGCGCCCCCGGTCCGGTGCTCGACATGTTCGACGACATCGGCACGCTCGACCGCGCCGGCGCCTGGTTCGACGACGCCTTCTCCAAGGGCACGACCCTGATGGGTTTCGGCCATCGCATCTACAAGGTGCGCGATCCGCGCGCCGACGTGCTGAAGAACACCGTCGCGACCTTGCCGCAAACCGCGGGGCGGCTCGCTTTCGCCGTCGAGGTCGAGAAAAGCGCCATCGCCGCGCTACGCAGGTACAAGCCGGGTCGGCGGCTCGACACTAACGTTGAATACTACACTGCACTTCTACTGGAGGCGCTCGAGGTGCCGCGTAGCGCTTTCACGGCTCTGTTCGCGGTCGGCCGCGTCGCAGGCTGGTGTGCCCACATCTTCGAGCAGGAGAAGGGTGGCCGCATCATCCGGCCGCAGTCGAATTACGTCGGGCCAAGAGACGCCTAGGCGCGGGCCAAGCCGAACTTTCGAAGAAGCCGATGTGCAGAATGAACCAACAAGTGACGCAGCGCGATTTCGTTCAATGAAGCATCCAGTGAGGAGGTCGCCTCGGCGGGGCTGCAAATGCTGATGAGGTCGTCGTCGATCGGGCGTGGCTTTCGGTCCCCACGGATGAGCGCATGATAGAGATCGAGCCGTGCCGAAAGAACGGTCTCAGGAGCCAGGGCCCGCTTTATCGCTTCCGCGCCGGCATTGCCGATTTCTCTCCGGCGCTGCGAACCCATGGAAACAAGACGCTCGATACTTTCGGCAAGGCCGGGGCCGTCCGTTGACTCGTAGACGTATCCCGTAACGCCGTTCTCGATCAGATCGCTGGCGCCAGCCCCGGAAGAACAGACGACTGGCGCCGCGTACGCCATGGCCTCGATGCAAGTGAAGTTGAAGACGTCCCATGTCGACGGCACGACGACGAAACCCGCCGTGAGCTGGCGTTCGTGGATTCGGGCGGGGCTCTCCTCGGGCAGATGATGGATTTTTCTGCCCCATACGTCGGGCCATGTTTGGGCGAGGCCGCGCGCTGTCGAGCCATTCGATCTGTCGATGGGCATGTCCCGTCCGACCCAATCAATATCGGGCGCGACTTGTCCCAGAAGGCGGATAGCTTCGGACAGGACGTGCGGCCCCTTCCAGCGCTGCACGCGGCCGATCACCAGGCCTCGTTCCGTCCTTTCGCCCGGATCTTGCGGGAGGTTCCGAGGGATGAAGACAGACCGGATGAGATCAACCCTCCTGGCAAGTTTGTCCGTCCAGAAGCGAACGTTGTTCGTGCTGTTGGACAGGACTGCGTCGACCGACGAAAGGCCGAGGACCTCGATCAACTGGATAAGGGCGTCGGCGGCTCGGTCGCCTTCGAATGGGTCGTGTGTCGCGATCTGGCCGAGACTGCCGTGCAACGACGTCACCATGGGCGGCCCTTTGCGGAGCATCCATGGCAGGAAGAGAAGTCCCCAGTCCGTGACTTGCACGACGTCGGGGGACGGATTGCGCTGTGCCTGTTCCCAGAGCGCCCAAGCCGCCGCCAGGTGGCGCTGTAGTTTCGGCACCGTCTCATATCTGCCGAAGCGCGGGATGTATTTCGAGAATAGATCCGAGTCGAGGACCTCTACTTCTATGCCATCGATCGTCGATTTGCCGCCGCCGGGCGTATTAACGAAGCTACTGCCATAGATCACCTTCACCTCGTGGCCGGCGCGAGCCAGCCAGGGCAACAGCGAGCTGAAGGCGGTGATGATCCCTCCGCCCACTCTCGGCAGGTATTCGGGCAGAACGAACAGAATTTTCATGAGCTCAACATCTGTCTCCCGGTGCCCGATGCGATCGATTTCCTGATCGGGGATACGCGGTTACGTGCGCTTTACAAACGGAGCAGGCACTATTGAGCAAGGGACAGTGACGGAATCGAAGGACCACATCCCGCCATCATCCATCATCGCCTTCTCGAGCTCAGAAAAGCAACCTCATGTTGCATATCCTGGCTTTTCAATCCCATCTCACCGCGGTGCCGCGCCAGGTCCTGGCGCGCGTGCCCGCGGCGTCGAACACCCACACGATGAGATCGATCCTGTCCGGCGAGAATCGGACGGTGAAATGGCGGCGCCAGAAACTGCCGTCGGCATGGCTGAAGAGCGCCTCGGTGCCGACCGAGTCGGGTCGCACCGTGAGGCTGGCGGAGCGGGGCGCCGGATGGGCGTCGGCCGAGGCGAGCAGCGCTACGCCATCGGCCAGGGCGCCGAAGTGCAAGGTCTCGCCTCGTTCGGCGGTCAGCATCGGGCCGCCGTCGATGCGCAGCCAGATCGCGCCAAGGCCATTGGTCGACCGGATCGCGAACTGCACGCCGATCGGGGTCCGGTCTTCGACGTCGGCCGGCGGATTTTTCGGCGGGGGAAAGATGTCCATGAGGGGGATCGAGCGATAAAAGCCCACCGCGCCGAGATAGGTGCCGAGCCGATCGCCAGGCAGGCCTTCCAGGTCCGGAGTTTGCGCCCCGACTTGCGCCTCGACTGGCGATTGCGCGGCGGGTGCGAGCAGCAACAACGACACACCGGCAGCACCAAAGGTGCGCCGGCGACCGATCATTTCAGACGGCTCGCCACGACATTGAGGTCGATCGTGACGTCGTTGGCGACCTGGCCGGTGCCGGCCCATTCATTCTGTCCGATGCCGTAATCGAGGCGCTTGACCTGCAGCTTGCCGCGGGCGGTGCCGCGCACGGCGCCCGGCTGCGCCGGGTTGTCGGCGATGGCGAGGGTGAAGGGCAGCACGACATCGCGCGTGACGTCGCGGATCGTGAGCTTGCCGCGCGCTTCATAGCGATCGCCGCCTGACGCGACGATCGAACTGGCCACGAAGCGGGCTTCGGGGAATTTCCGGACGTCGAGGAAATTGGGACCCTTCAGCAGGGAATCGACATCGGGGTTGTTGGCAGTCGCCGCCGGCGTCTGGATGCGGATATCGATCCGGGCGACGGCCAGCGCCGCCGGGTCGAGCACGATCTCGCCGCTCCAGGCGGGAAACCGTCCGTTCACGAACGCGCCGACCTGCGTGGCGGTGAAGGCGAGCGAACTGGCGCGGGGGTCGATCGTCCAGACATCCTGAGGCCCGGCCAGCACGGGCCTGGCGAGGAGGAGGGCGGCGGCGATCATCAGCAGACGGCGCATCATGTTCTCCCGGAAGGCCACATGCGGCGGAAAATACCGTCGCGGCGCAAGACATCATGATGCAGTACGGCGGCGACGTGCAGGACGACGACGACGATCAGGGCCCGCGACAGCAGGAAGTGCGCGGTGCGCAGGGCCTCGAAAAGATCGGGATTGGGCAGCACCAGGTCGAGTAAGGGCAACACGCCGAACCAGGCGACGCTGACGCCTGCTGCCGAGCTCATTAGCCAGCCACTGACCGGCATGGCGAGCAGCAGAAACAGCAACGCCCAGTGGCCGACAGGCGCCAGTGCGCGTTCCCATCGCGTGACCGTATCAGGCAGCGGTGGTGGCGGATTTCGCCAGCGCCACAGCAAGCGGAGCACTGTCAGCGCCAACACCGTGAGGCCGATCCATTTGTGCCAGTTGTAAACCTGGAGTTTCAGCAGGCTGATCGGCAAGCCCGTCATCCACAGACCGATGCCCAGCAGGCCCAGAACCGCCACGGCCGTGAGCCAGTGCAGCGTCTTGGCGGCAGCATGGTAGGTCGGGGCGAACACGTTCCGTCCTCAGCGCCGTGTACGTTCAATTGGCAACGTCGGCACGCTCTTCATGGGTCTCGAAGAAGTGCCGGCCTGCCCCGCGCTGGTTCTCGTAGATCGATCCCTGGTGATCGGCGGGTGGCAACGGCATGCGAACCGGTGCTGTCCGGACGCGCGGCTCGACGTTGGGTTCGCCCACCACCATGCGGTCGTTGAAGTCGTCGAAGTCGGCGACACCCATCAACGGCCAGGCATCCGCCGCCGTGTACTCGTGCAGCAGCAGGCGGCGCTGCTGGTTGGAGGTGTTGAGCGCCGAGCCGTGGACCAGACGGGCATGGTGGATGGTCATCGAGCCGGCCGGACCCATGAGCGGGACGGCCTTGCCGAAGTCGAGGTCGCAGGCCGCGAGATCCATGGCGCCGCAGAAACGGCCGTCGGCATGATGATCGTACGTCGGGCCGAGATGGGTGCCGGGCAACACCATCAACGGCCCGTTCCCGAGATCGCAATCGTCGAGATAGATGCCGGTGGCCAGCACGTCGTCGTTGGTATGAGGATAGAAGGCCCAGTCCTGGTGCCATTCCACCGGCGAGCCGTAGCCCGCCGACTTCATGTTGAGCTTGCCGCCGTAGTGGCGGATGTCGGGTCCGATCAGCTGGCGCAAGATGGCCGTGATCTTGGGGTCGCGCACGAGATCGTGAAAGAATTTATGGCGCTTGAAGATCGCGGGCTTCAGCCGCCGGACACGGGGCAGGGCCGCCGTGTGGCTGGGTTCGAGGTCATAGAGTTCGTCATTGGCTGCCACGCCGCGGGCATCCGCGACGATGCGACCGGTCTGTGCACGCAGTTCGGCGAGCTGTGCCCCCTCGATCAGCCGGGGGATCACCAGGTAGCCGTCGCGGCGATAGGTCTCGATTTGCGTGTCGGTGAGCATGCGAAAGCATAGCACGATCGGCCGGCTTGGCAGATAATCACGGTATGGCGATCCGTGCTCTTTTTCCGACCCTGATCCTCCACGAGTCCCTGGATCGGCCGGGATGGCCGGCCTTCAACCAGAGCCTGGCCGACGAGTGCAGCTCCCTCGCGCTCTCCGATACGGCTGGCCGGCGCTGGTCCCAGCGGCACTACCTGGGCGGCTACACGTCCTATGGTTCGCTCGACCGGCTCCATCTCCTGTCGTCGCTGTTCGACCGCCTGCGCCGCCGCATCGATCCCTATGTGAAGCGGTTCGCGGCCAGCCTGCACTACGATCTCCGCGGGCGCGTGCTGGCGATGACTGATTGCTGGGCGAACGTCATGCCGGCCGGCGTCGTGCATTCGATGCATCTGCACCCGACGTCGTTTATCAGCGGCACCTACTACGCGGCCGTGCCGAAAGGCGCCGGCGCGCTGAAATTCGAGGACCCCAGGCTGTCGCGCCAGATGGCGGCGCCGCCCCGGCGCGCCGACGCGCCCGACCGCTTTCGCTCGTTCGTTGGCGTGCCGGCTAGGCCCGGCGATGTGGTATTGTTCGAGAGCTGGTTGCGGCATGAGGTGCCGCCGGCGCGCTTCTCCGGGGATCGTATCTCGATTAGCTTCAACTACGCTTGGACCTCTAAGTCGGGGATCCCTAGGTCGGGAACCCCTAAGCCGGGGATTCGAAAGACCGGTCGCTGAAGGAACATCGCATGCGCCATGGGCTTGTCTTCCTGTCACTGGTTGCTGCGGCGGTCACCGCGGCCGGGGTGGCCCACGCCGACCAGGAACTGCCGATCTTCGACGCGCACATGCACTACAGCCACGACGCCTGGACGGTGGTGCCGCCCAAGGAGGTCGTCGAGATCCTGAAGAAAGCGGGGGTCAAGCGCGCCATGGTGTCGAGCTCGAACAACGAGGGCACCAAGATGCTGCAGGACGTGGCGCCGGGCGTAATCGTGCCCGAACTGCGGCCTTACCGTTCACGCGGCGAACTCTCGACCTGGGCCAAGGACCCGACAGTGCTGCCGTTCCTCGAGGATCTGCTCGCCAAGCGCAAATACGTCGCCATCGGCGAGTTCCACATCTACGGCGCCGATGCCGACTTGCCCAACATGCGCGGCGTCGTCCAGCTCGCGAAGAAATACGGGCTGTTCCTGCATTCGCATTCGGATTCCGATGCCGTCACACGCCACTTCCAGCAGGATCCCGGTGCCAGGGTGCTGTGGGCGCATTCAGGCTTCGAGCGGCCCGAGAAGGTGCGCGAGATGCTGCGCAAGTATCCCACGCTCTATTGCGACCTGGCGTTCCTCACCTCGCACGCGTCGAACGGCAAGGTCGCTCCGGGCTGGCGCGAGGCATTCCTGGAGTTTCCCGACCGGTTTGTGGTTGGCACCGATACCTTCACGCCGGAGCGCTGGCACTATGTGGTCGAGCACGCGCGCTGGTCGCGGCAGTGGCTGTCCGACCTGCCGCCGGATGTCGCGCGCAATATCGCCTACGAGAACGGCGACCGCCTGTTCGGCGGCGCCCAATGAGATTGCTGGCGGCCCTGTTCGCGTTTTTCTTCGCGAACGCCGCATGGGCGGATTGTCCGCTCGATCTTGGCCGTGGCACCGGGCTGGTGATCTTCTCGGATCATTACATGATCGCCTTTCGCCCCGATCCATTGCGCATCGAGGTCGGTGAGCCCTTTGCGTTGTTGTTCAACGTCTGCACCAAGTCGGGCAGTGCCGGCGAGCTGGTCGCGGTCGATGCTCAGATGCCCGAACACAAACACACCATGAATTACCATCCCAGCATCGTGTCGAAAGGCGACGGGCGGTTCCGTGCCGAGGGCCTGGTCTTTCACATGGCTGGGCACTGGGAGATTTCCATCGATGTGCGCGCGGGCGAGGAAATAGAACGCCTGACGCACGACTATTATATCAAGTGAGGCCAGGACGTGAGGACAGCGCTTCTGGCGGCGGCGCTGTTGGCGGCGCTCGCCGCGCCGGCGGCTGCGCAAAGGCTGCTCGACTGGTCTGAAGCTGAGGTTGCACTTGTCGGCCAGCATGGGCCGTGGCCACTGCCGCCCGCACGCGATGCGTCGAACCGCATATCGGGTACGCCGGTTGGAATCGCGCTGGGCGAACATCTTTTCAACGACGCGCGGCTGTCCGGCGACGGCCTCATGAGCTGCGCCACTTGCCATCAGGCGGGGCGCGACTGGAGCGATGGTCGTGCCCGTGGAAGGGCACGCGTCGATCTCGATCGACGCACGCCCTCGCTGTGGAATGTCGGCTATCTCCACTGGTTCGGCTGGACCGGTGCAGGCGATTCGCTGTGGGCGCAGAGCATCCGGCCGATCCTCGATCCGCTCGAGATGGCGGGCAGCCGGGAACGTGCGTCCCGCCTGCTGCGCGAGGACAAGGATCTTGCCTGCGGCTACGAGCGCGCTTTCGGCACGAAGCCTGACGGCGACGATGAGCGGCTGCTGGTCGATGCGGCCAAAGCCCTGGCCGCCTTTCAGGCGACACTGGTCAGTCCGCGTACGCGATTCGACGATTTCCGCGATGCCCTCGTGGCCGGCGATCGCGAGGCCGCGGCGCGCTACGGGTTGTCCGAGCAGCGCGGCCTGAAATTGTTCATCGGCGAGGGCAACTGCAACGCCTGCCACTTCGGGCCGCGCTTCACCAATGGCGAATTCGGCGACATCGGCATCGCGTTCTTCGTGCGTCCGGGCGAAGTGGACAGCGGACGACTGGGTGGGATCGCCACGTTAGCCGCCAGTCCGTTCAACCTGCTCGGCCGCTACAACGACGATCCTTCGGGGATCAGCGCGCGGCGCACTCGGCATGTCCGGCATCTGCACAGCAATTTCGGCGAGTTCCGGGTGCCGGGGTTGCGCCAGGTCGGCCGTTCGGCGGCCTACATGCACAACGGCGGCTTTGCCACGCTGGAGGACGTCGTCCGGCATTATTCCGAGGTGAGCCCTGACCGCCTGCACAGCGACGGCACACCGCTGGTTCGCCCGCTCGGCCTGTCGGCCCAGCAGAGCACCGACCTGGTGGCCTTCCTGCGCTCGCTCGATGCCGACCCGCCGCCGCGTCCCGCGCCGTCGCCGCTTTGTCCCTAGGTTGCCACGAGACTCCGCCTCAGGCTGCTTGCCCGCCGGGCAACACGGGTCGGAAGAACCGGCGATCCCAACTTTGTACGCAACCCGTCTCATCCATATAACGCACGGCCGCTTTCACATCCTCGTCGTTCGCGGCAGCGATCCGATACGACTCGTAGTCGGCAAGGCTTGGAAAGCTGAAAAGCGCCAAGGCTGTATGGCTATGCCCCTCGCTCGGCAGAAAATAGCCGTGGTGAGTTCCCCCGAATTTCTCAACAAGCTTCATCCACATGTGTCCATACCGCTCGAACTCGGCGGTCTTCTTGGGATCAATTCGATACTCAAGGAAACATGTGATCATGAACGCTTTCTCCTGCGGTCCAATGGCTGGAACGTCATATTGGATAGCTCGGCGCGTGTGAATGCGCCCCTACCGCAGACGCGCGAGTGCCGATTCCAGGATCCAGGCCGCGGCGGCCGCGTCGACCCGCTCGGCACGCTTGGCGCGGCTCATGTCGTAGTCGTCGATCATGCCTCGGGTCACCGCGGCGGTGCTGAGTCGTTCATCCTGCATTACGATAGGCAGGGCCGCCAGCGCCGGCGGGCCGTGGGCGGCGATGTTGGCCGCGAACTGGCGGACCGACTGGCAGCGCGGACCCTCGGTCCCGTCCATGTTGAGCGGCAGTCCGATCGCCAGAGCCCTGATCTCGTGCTTCTTCGCCAGATCGCCAAGGGCTGCGAGGTCGACCGCGAGCTTGCCGCGCCTGATCGTCGTGAGCGGCGTCGCCAGCATGCGCAAGGCATCGGAGGTGGCGATGCCGATGGTCTTGCTGCCGATGTCGAGCGCCATCAGTCGCCCGTCGCGCACCAACAGGGCCTTCAAGTCCGGGAAGTCGACGATGGCCATTATCGTTGCTCCATCGCGGGTAGGTCGTCGAGCCAGGCGAACGCGTCGGTCGCGATCTGCTCCCAGCCTGGCTGGCCCGGCACCCAATGGCCCTGGCCGACGTATTCCCGATAGGTCGCCACGGACGCGAACCGGGCGGCGGCGCGGCGCACGACGCCGGGCGGCGTGAGCTTGTCCTTTTCCGCCGCCATGAACAGCAGCGGCACGGTCACGTGCCGGGGATCGACCGTCGCTGCCTTGCCGCGATCGAGCCAGGGCAAGGCCATTTCGAACAGGGCGCGGCCCGAATCGTGCACGAATGCGGCATGCAGTTCCCTGGCCTCGTTCGGATCGGTCGTGTTGAAGGTATGTGACAGTGCCTCGTCCAGCGTGGCGCGATGTGGCTTGTGCCACCAGCCCCAAGTCGTCTGTATACGCAGGAAGGCCAGCAGGTTGGACGGCCTCAGCGCCACGACGCTCGCCGGAGGCGCGGGCGTAAGCAGCACGCCGGCGCGCGCCAGCCCGCGGGCACAGAGCAGCAAGGCGATCAGCCCACCCATCGAGTGTCCGACGATGACGGGCTTCTCCGGAAGGGTGCGCAGGTGGGCCTCCAGGTCGGCGGCGTAGTCGAGCAGGCTGGTGGTGGCCAGCGCCGCAGGCGGCCCCTGTTCGGGAACATCGGGTGGGGGTGCATCGTGGTGACGCAAAGCAGGCGCCACGGTCTGCCAGCCGCGTGCCTCGGCAAAGGCGCGCCAGTTTCGCCACACGTCGGGGGTGCCCCACATGCCGTGAATGAAGACTGCCATGCCGGCCATCGTCGAGGTTATAAAGCGGGAGCAGGTCCGGGTCGACGGGCCGCGTCAGGAGCAAATTCGTCAAGTGGCTGACACCATCTATTCATTGCTGGCGATCGCGATGGTGCTGACCGTGGTCAGTCTGCTGGTACCGGTCGCCGAGCGTTTCCGCCTGCCGCATACCGTGTTGCTGGCCATCGCCGGCATGAGCATGGGCTTCCTCGGCTCGTGGATCATCTCCAGCGACGTCAAGTTCGGGGTGCTGGGCGACGCCTTCATCGGCCTCGACAAGCTCGAAGTCGGCACCGATGTCTTTCTGCCGCTGTTTCTGCCGCCTCTGCTGTTCACGGCAGGACTGACGATCGACGTCCGCCGACTGATGGACGAGATTTCGGCCGTGCTGCTGCTGGCCATCGTGGCCGTCCTGGTGTGTATCGGCGCCGTGGCCGGCGTCGTCCACCTGGCAACCGGGATCGACCTTACCGTCTGCCTCCTGCTGGGCGCCGTCGTGTCGACCACCGATCCGGCGGCGGTCATCGGCATTTTTCGCGATGTCGGCGCCCCGAAGCGGCTGTCGATCCTGGCGGAAGGCGAATCGCTGCTGAACGACGCCGTCGCCATTGCCGCTTTCGGCCTGTTCATGGGGATCCTGGTATCGCGCTCGCTCGGCGATCCCCTGACGGCTGAGATCGCCGGGGACCCGACCGGTGCGGTCGCGGTGTTCCTGCGCGAGTTCATGGGCGGTCTGCTGTTCGGCTTTGCCATGGCCCGCGGGGCAATGGTGATCCTGCCACGGCTCGGCGAATCGGACGCGGCGATCGCGTCGGTCACCGTCAGCCTCACCTATCTGAGCTTCGTGCTGGCCGATCGCTATCTTCACATCTCGGGCGTCGTGTCGGTGGTGATGGCGGCGCTCACGGTGGCGGCCTACGGCCCGACCCACCTGCATCCCCGGCAGTGGGCGGCCCTGCGCCAGCTCTGGGCGCAGCTCGAATTCTGGGCGAACTGCCTGATCTTCGTGCTGGCCTCGATGCTGGCGGCCGACGTGCTGCTGCGCATGAGCTGGCTCTACGTCTGGGGTGTCGTGGCGGTGGCGCTCGGCGCGTTCGCGGCGCGTGCCCTGGTGGTGTTCGGCATGTTTCCGATCCTCGAGGCGACCCGCTTGGTCCAGCCCGTCAACATTCGCTACAAGGCGATCCTCGTCTGGGGTGGCCTGCGCGGCGCGGTGACGATCGTGCTGGCCATGGTTGCGGCCGGCGACCAGCGCCTGCCCGAGGAAATCCGCGACTTCATCGCCATCTCGGCCGTGCTGTTCGTGCTGTTCACCCTGTTCGTGAATGCGACGACGCTCGGCCTGCTGATGCGCCTGCTCGGGCTCGACAAGCTCAGCCGGTTGGAGATCGCACTACGTGATCGAGTGCTGGCACTGTCGCGAATCAATGTCGCCCACCACCTCCAGCAGATCATGCGCACGCACAACGAACGGGTCGACGGCATCGCTGCCGATCCGGCATCGGCGGGCGGCGATGAGATCGAAGCGGTGCCCGACGAACTGGCGCTCGACATCGGTGAGCGTCTGACGATCGGCCTGGTCACGCTGTCGACCCGCGAGAAGGAACTCTACCTCGACCTGTTCGAGCAGCAGATCCTGTCACGACGCATGGTGGCGGTGTTGGCGGCAAGGGCTGATCGCCTGATCGACACCGTCCGCGATCATGGCGAGGCGGGCTACGAGCAATGGCTCGAGAAGATCCAGCGGCCCGGCACCGGCTTCCGGCTGGCGCTCTGGCTGCACCGCCGGTTCGATATCGAAGGGCCGCTGATCGAGCAGGTCGCGGATCGGTTCGAGATCCTGATGGTGTCGCAAAGCGTGCTTGCGGAACTGGCGGCCTTCAACATCAGCTCGGTCGCCGATCTGCTCGGCGCCGATGCCGAGACGCGATTGGCGGCGGTGATCGCAAAGCGCCAGGCAGCGGTCGACAGCGCGCTGAAGGCGCTTTCCCTGCAATACCCGGGTTACGCCGAGTCGGTTCAGGCCCGGCAGCTCGAGCGTGCCGGCATTCGTTTCGAGTCGATGGAATATTCGCGGCGACTGCGTGAGGGCATCATCAATCGCGAGGTCTACAACGACCTGCGCCTCGACCTGGGCAAACGCCGCAATATCCTAACGCGACGTCCGCCGCTCGATCTCGGCCTGGAACTGGCCGGCATGATCGCCCGCGTGCCGATCTTCGTGTCGCTGGACCACAAGGCTGTCACCGACGTCGGCAAACGCTTGCGTGCCCAGGTCGTGCTGCCGGGGGAGAAGATCGTGGCCAAGGGCGGGCCGCCCGACGCGATGTACTTCATCGCCGCGGGCAGCGTCACGGTCCAGATCCCAGGTCATCCGATCCCGCTGAAGGAAGGGGATTTCTTCGGCGAGATGGGCTTGCTCGGTTCCCAGCCGCGCAGTGCCGACGTCATCGCCGACGGCTACTGCCACCTCCTGGTGCTCCATAAAAAGGACTTCAACGAACTGCTGGGGCATCGGCCCGAGGTCCGCGCCGAGATCGAGGCGGTCGCAGCACGCCGGTTCGCCGACAACCAGAGCAAGGCCGCCTCCTAGACGCCGCCCTACTCGGTTGCCCCTGATTGGTTGCCCTGGTTGGTTGATCGGGCAGGGCAAAACGGCTACCAACCGCGCCCAATACGGGCTTTGGAGACAACGGAATGGCGCTCGACAAGGACACCGTGGCACGCATCGCGCGGCTTGCCCGTCTGAAGGTCCCGGACGAGGACCTGGCACCGCTGGCCGGCGAGCTGTCGGGCATTTTCGCCTGGATCGAGCAGTTGAACGAGGTCGACACAAGGGACGTCGAGCCGCTGTCGAGCGTGTCAGACGTGACCCTGCCGATGCGCGCCGACAAGGTGACCGACGGCGGCATGGCCGCCAAGGTGCTGGCCAATGCACCGGGCGGCGCCGTTTATATCGACTCGTCGGACAAGAATGCCGGCGGCTTCTTCACCGTTCCCAAGGTGGTGGAGTAGGCCATGGCGTCCCTTACCGACCTCACCATTGCCCAGCTCGGCGCCGCCCTCGCAAGGAAAGAGGCGAGCGCCGTCGAGGTGGCCGATGCGCACCTCGCGAAACTCGACGAGCACCGCGCGCTCAATGCCTTCATCACCGAGACGCCCGAGAAGGCGCGCGCCATGGCCGCGGCGTCCGATGCGCGCCGGGCCAAGGGCGAGGCGGGCCTGCTCGAAGGCATCCCGCTCGCAATCAAGGATCTGTTTTGTACCGAGGGCGTGCAGACCACGGCCGGCTCGCACATCCTCGAAGGCTTCGTACCGCAGTATGAGAGCACGGTGACGACCAACCTCTGGAAATCGGGCGCGGTCATGGTCGGCAAGACCAACCTCGACGAATTCGCCATGGGCTCGTCGAACATGACCAGCCATTTCGGCGGCGTCGAGAATCCGTGGAAGCGCAGGGGCGACAACCGCAAGCTGGTGCCGGGCGGCTCGTCCGGCGGCTCGGCGGCGGCAGTGGCGGCCTACATGGTGCCGGGCAGCACCGGCACCGACACCGGCGGGTCGATCCGCCAGCCGGCGTCGTTCTGCGGCATTGTCGGGCTGAAGCCGACCTACGGCCGATGCTCGCGCTGGGGCGTCGTGGCCTTTGCCAGCTCGCTGGACCAGCCGGGTCCGTTTGCTCGCACCGTCGAGGATACGGCGCTGCTGCTGCAGGCGATGTCGGGCCATGATCCGAAGGACTCGACCTCCGCACCCTTGCCGGTGCCGGACTTCGCTGCCGCTGCGCGCAATCCGGACATCAAGGGCCTCAAGGTCGGCATTCCCAAGGAATACCGTGTCGACGGCACCTCGCCCGAGATCGCGGCGCTGTGGGACAAGGGCATGGACATGTTGAAGGCGGCCGGCGCGGTGCCGGTCGAGGTCTCGCTGCCGCACACCAAGTACGCGCTGCCGGCCTATTACATCGTGGCGCCGGCGGAATGCTCGTCGAACCTGGCGCGTTACGACGGCGTGCGCTACGGCCTGCGCGTCCCGGGCAAGGATCTCGCCGACATGTACGAGGGCACGCGCGGGGCGGGCTTCGGCAAGGAAGTGCGTCGCCGCATCATGATCGGCACCTACGTGCTGTCGGCCGGCTACTACGATGCCTACTACAAGAAGGCGCAGCAGATTCGCGCCCTGATCGCCCGCGACTTCAGGCAGGCCTTCGAGAAGTGCGACGTTCTGCTGACGCCGACCGCGCCCACCGCCGCCTTTGCTGCCGGCGACAAGATGGACGATCCGGTGACGATGTATCTGAACGACATGTTCACCATCCCGGCCTCGATGGCGGGCCTGCCCGGCATCTCGGTGCCGGCCGGTCTCGACAAGGACGGCCTGCCGCTCGGCCTCCAGCTCATCGGCCGCGCCTTCGATGAGGAAACGATGCTGCGCGCGGCGGCGGCGCTCGAGAAGGCAGCCGCTTTCAGCGGACGCGCGACGGGATACTAGACCCTAGAACTCCCTCCGGCGGATTCTTGCGTAATTTGTGCAGACGGGGGACAGTCAGACCATGTCACTCGAACTTTACGCCGCGTATCTGCTGGCCTGCCTGTTTATCGTCATCGTGCCGGGCCCGACGGTGACGTTGATCATCGCCAACAGCCTGCGGCACGGCACGCGCGCCGGGCTGCTCAACGCCGCCGGCACGCAGTTCGGCCTCGCCGTCATGATCGGTATCGTGGGTATCGGCCTCACCTCGATCATGGAGGCGATGGGCCACTGGTTCGACTGGTTACGCCTCGCCGGTGCGGCCTATCTGGTCTGGATGGGCTGGCAGATGATCCGCTCGACGGGCGCCGGATCGGCCGAGGCGGCGCCGCGGCCGCCGCGCGGCGGCTTCCTGGCGCAGGGCGCGCTGGTGGCGCTCAGCAATCCCAAGACGCTGGTGTTCTTCGGCGCGTTCTTTCCGCAGTTCATCGATCCCGCCCGCGATCAGGGACCGCAAATCGCCATCATGGGCGTCACGGCCATGCTCTTCGCGGCGGTTTCCGACAGTGCCTATGCCATCGCCTCGGGTCGTGCCGGCCGGGCGATCTCGGCCTCGCGCGTGCGGCTCCTGTCGCGGGTGAGCGGCGGGTTCCTGATCGGCGGCGGACTGTGGCTCGCCTTCTCGCGCTCGCGCTGACCATCTCGTCCAGCGAGCCGCATCGCGAACGGCAGCAGCTAACGAAGCTTCGGCGATTGCGGTAAACTTCCGGCAACCCGGGAGAAACGAGCATGGCGGAATTCGACCTTGTGGTGCGTGGCGGCAACGTGGCGGATGGCACCGGTGCTGCGATCACGGAAGCCGACATCGCGGTGAAGGACGGCCGGATCGCCGCCGTCGGCAAGGTGAGCGGGCAGGGCGCCCAGGAGATCGATGCCAAGGGGCTGCTGGTCACGCCGGGCTTCGTCGACATCCACACGCACTACGATGGCCAGGCGACCTGGGATTCGCATCTGCAGCCGTCGAGCTGGCACGGCGTCACCACGGCGGTGATGGGCAATTGCGGCGTCGGCTTTGCGCCGGTGAAGATCGAGGATCGCCAGCGCCTGATCGAATTGATGGAAGGCGTCGAAGACATTCCCGGCGCGGCGCTCGACGAGGGCTTGAGCTGGTCGTGGGAATCGTTCGGCCAATATCTCGATGCGCTGGCGGCCAGGCCGCGCGACATGGATCTTGGCGCGCAGTTGCCGCACGGTGCGCTGCGCGTGTTCGTCATGGGCGAGCGTGCTGCCAAGCTGGAAGAGGCGACGACGGCCGAAGTGGCCCAGATGCGCAAGCTCACGGCCGAGGCGATGCGTGACGGCGCGCTCGGCTTCTCAACCTCGCGCACCCTCAATCACCGCACGGTGAAGGGCGATCCGACGCCGTCGCTGCGCGCTTCCGAAGAAGAGCTGCTCGGCATCGCGCTCGGCATGAAGGATGCGGGCCGCGGCGTCATCGAATTCATCTCCGACTTCAACACGCCCAATCCCGAGAGCGAGTTCGAGATGCTCGACCGGCTGCTCACGGCGTCGGGCCGACCGTTCTCGGTGTCGCTGGCGCAGAGCCACTCGCGCCCCGAGGGCTGGCGCCGCCTGCTCGGCTTGGTCGACGGGCTGGCCGCCAAGGGTCACAACGCCAAGGCGCAGGTGGCGCCGCGGCCGATCGGCGTGCTGCAGGGCCTGCAGGCGAGCCGCATCCCGTTCTCGATGTGCGCCGCCTACAAGGCGATCCAGCACAAGACCGTGGCCGAGCGCCTGGCGATCATGCGCAACCCTGAATTCCGGGCGCAGATCCTGAAGGAGAGCCACGAGCCGTTGCGGTCGGAGATGGCCGCGCGCCTCACCGACTTCGACCGCATGTTCCCGTTGGGTGATCCGCCGGACTACGAGCCGCCACAGGACAGTTCGCTGGGCGCTCGCGCGCGCCGCGAGAACCGCGATCCGCGCGAGGTCGTCTACGACTATCTGATCGAGGGCGAGGGCAAGAACTTCATCTTCGCGCCCTTCGCCAACTACGCCGCCTTCAACCTCGATTGCTGCAGCGAGATGATGCAGAGCCCACACACGCTGATCGGGCTGGGCGACGGCGGCGCGCATGTCGGCCTGATCTCGGACGGCTCGTTCCCGACCTCGCTGCTGGCCCATTGGGGCCGCGATCGTAAGAGCGGCAAGCTCGACGTGTCTTGGCTGGTCAAGCGTCACACCCAGGACAATGCCAGGGCCGTAGGCCTCAACGACCGCGGCGTCGTGGCGGTCGGCAAGAAGGCCGATCTCAACGTCATCGACTTCGACAAGCTCAGGGTCGAGGCGCCGGTGATGAAGTGGGACCTGCCGGCCGGCGGCAAGCGCCTGCTGCAGAAGGCCCGCGGCTATCGCGCCACCATCGTCTCCGGCGCCGTCACCTATCGCGACGGCGAAGCGACCGGCGCGCTGCCGGGGCGGCTGGTCAGGGGGCCACAGGCCGGCTAAGCATAGGGAACGACATCGAAAGCGATCAATCGCTCTTGATGTTGTTGTCCTTGATCACCTTGAACCAGCGTTCCTGTTCGCTCTTCTGGAAGGCGGCGAAGGCTTCGGGGGAGCTGGCCACGATCTCCATGTCGATCAGTTCGGCGAACTTCTGCGCGACGTCGGGGGAGCGCGCCGCCTTGGTAAGTTCGACGCTCATGCGATCGACGATCGGTCGCGGCGTGCCGGCCGGCACATAGACGCCCCACCAAGAGTAGGTCGGATAGGTCGTGAGGCCTTGTTCGGCGAGGGTGGGAACGTCCGGCAGGCTGGGCGCGCGCTTGTCGCCGGTGGTCGCGAGCGGCCTGAGCTTGCCGCTGCGGAAGTGCGGCCGCAGGGCGCCCAGCGTGGTGACGGTGATGTCCGTGACGCCGGCCAGCACATCCTGCACTGTGGGCCCGCCGCCCTTGTAGTAGATCTGGTTGAGCTCGAAGCCGTTCGCCTTCTGCAGGTAGGCAGCCAGCAGCAGCGCGCCGCTCGCCGACAGCAAACCGACGCTCACCTTGCCGGGCCGCGCCTTCGCATCGGCGACGGCGTCGCTCATGGTGCGGTAAGGACGGTCGGGATGGCAGGCGACGGCGAGCGGTGCGCGGCCGACCAGCATCACGCCGAAGAGGTCGGAGTCGGTGTAGGGAAGGTTCGGCGTGAAGGCAGGACTGAGGATGTGACTGTCGAAAGTGATCATCCAGGTCTGGCCGTCAGGCGCCGCCTTGGCCGCGATGGCGGCACCGATCGCGCCGGCGGCCCCCGGCTTGTTGTCGATCACCGTCGCCCAGCCGGTGTTGTCGCTGACCTTGGCGGCAAGAAGACGGGCCACCGGATCGGTGGTGCCGCCGGGCGGGAAGGGCACGACGACGCGGATCGGGCCCTTGGGCCATTCCGCCCCCTTGTCCAAGTTCTGGGCGCGGACGATGGCCGGTGCGATCAACGACGCCGTTGTGCCGGCAAGAAGGGTACGCCGGCGCATGCTCAATCTCCCTTGATGTCGTTATCCTTGATGATCTTGAACCAGCGCTCCTGCTCGCTCTTCTGATAGGTGGCGAAAGCCTCGGGCGAGCTGGTCAGGATTTCCATGTTGAACTGCTCGACGAATTTCTGCGTGACGTCGGGCGAGCGCACCGCCTTGGTGATTTCGGCATGCATGCGATCGATGATCGGCCGCGGCGTGCCGGTCGGTGCGTAGACACCCCACCAGGCGTAAGACGGGAAGCCCTTGATGCCCTGCTCGATGAGGGTGGGTGTGTCGGGCAGCGCTGGCGTACGCTTCTCGCCGGTCACCGCGATGGCCCGGACCTTGTTCGAGCGAATATGGGGACTGAAGGAAGCGAGGCTCCCGATCGCCACGTCGGTGACGCCGGCCAGGATGTCCTGGTTCATCGGCCCGCCGCCCTTGTAGGGGATCAGGTTGAGGTCGACGTCGTTCTCCTTCTTGATGAAGGTCATCAGCACCAACGCCTGGCTGGCCGCCAGCACGCCCATGCTGACCTTGCCAGGCCGCTTCTTCGCGTCGGCAACGGCGTCGGCAAAGGTCTTGTAGGGCCGATCGGGGTGCGCGCAGATCGCCTGCGGCGTGCGCCCGATCTCCATGACGTTGAACAGTTCGGAGTCCTTGTAGGGCAGGCTGGGTGCGAAGGCCGGATTGAGGATGTGGCTGTCGAAGGTGATCATCCACGTCTGGCCGTCGGGCGGCGATTTGGCGGCAATCGACGAGCCGACCACGCCGGTGCCGCCCGGCTTGTTGTCGACGATGATGTTCCAGCCGGTGAGTTCGATCAGCTTGGCCTGGATGATGCGCGCCACCGGATCGGTCGAGCCGCCCGGTGGGAAGGGCACGATGAATTTGATCTGTCCCTTGGGCCAGTCGCCCTGCGCCCTCAGGAGGCCGGGCGCGCCCAAGGTGGCGGCGGCGGCGCCCACGATCAGCGAGCGGCGTTGAAGCGTCGTCATGAAAGTCCTCCCAGCCCCGATTGTTGCAGCCGGAACTACAACATCGCCGGCCGGAAATCGAGAAGGGATTGCCGTCGGGTCGCGACGGCGAGCTGTGTCATCCAGCCTTCAGATTGTTTTCCTGGATCACCTTGGCCCAGAATGCCCGTTCCTTGCTCGTGAACGCGGCGAACTGCTCGGGCGAGTTCAGCACGACTTCCATGTCGAACTGATCGACGAACTTCTGCGTGACGTCGGGTGCTCGCACGGCCTTGGAGATCTCGGCGTGCATGCGAGCGACGATCGGCTTCGGCGTGCCGGTTGGGGCATAGACGCCCCACCAGGCATATGAGGGTGTGGCCTTGAGGCCTTGCTCGATGAGCGTCGGCACGTCCGGCATGAGCTTGCTGCGCTTCTCGCCGGTGACGGCGACGAGCTTGAGCTTGCCAGCCCGTACGTGCGGCATGGAGTTGGCGAGACTCGACACCGAGAGGTCGATGACGCCAGCCAGGGCGTCCTGATAGAGCGGCCCGCCCCCCTTGTAAGGGATGTAGTTCAGCTGGAAGCCGTTCTCCCTCTGCAGGAAGGCGATGAAGATCTGGGCGAGGCTGGAGCCAAGCGATCCGATGCTGATCTTGCCGGGCTCTGCCTTGGCCGCCTTCACCGCCTCGGCGAAGGTGTTGTAGGGCCGCGTCGGATGAGCGGCGATGCCCTGAGCGCTGCGCCCGATTTGCATGACCGGCGTGAGCTCGCTGTCGTTGTACGGCAGCGGCAAACCCCACAGCGTATGCAGGATGTGATTGTCGAACACGAACAGCCAGGTGTTGCCGTCGGGCGGTGACTTGGCCGCGACCGTGGCGCCGACGACGCCGCTGCCGCCGGCTTTGTTGTCGACGACGACATTCCAGCCGGTGTTCTCAATGAGCTTGGCCTGGATGATCCGGGTGATCGGATCGAGCGAGCCGCCCGGCGGGAACGGCACGACGAACTTGATCGGGCCTTTGGGCCAGTCGGCCGCCTTGTCGGTGCTTTGGGCATTGGTGAGGACGGGTACGCTTAGAGTCGTGGCAATGGTGCCAGCCAGTACGGCGCGGCGGCGCAGCTCGGACATTTTAGCCTCCCAGACAACGTCTTGTTATTCGGGGAGCCTACGCTTGCGCGGTCGGGGCGCAACAAATTTCTGCCATGCGGAATCCAATCATCGCCGATCGGAAATTGAGAAGGGATTGCCATCGGGATCCTTGCCTTCGCAGCGGATGAGACCGCCGCCCGTCATCAGCTTGGACATTTTTGCCCCGCGATCGATCATCTCCTGCCGGGCAGCCGCGATGTCGCTTGCCCAGAAGCCGAGCTTGGGGGGACGCTTGCCGGTCGCCGAGGTGCCGTTGTGGAGGGCGATGACGCAGCCGTTGGCGTCGAACTCCTTCCAGCCCGGCTCGTCCTTGTGCAGCTTCAGCCCCAGGGTGTCGCGGTAGAAGGTGACCATGCCGGGCATGTTCTTGGTGAAAAACACGATCCGGCGCAGGGAAAGGGCCATGGAATTGCCTCCTCGAGGGCCGGCAGCAGGACACGAAACGTTTTTTTTGCCAAGCACGTCCAAAGTCCCTATTTACCGGGAATGTCACTGATCAAAGGCGAAACTGGCGAGTGGGAAATCGTCCTCGGGCTGGAAGTCCATGCCCAGGTCATTTCCGAGGCCAAGCTCTTCTCCGGCGCTCCGACCACGTTCGGCGCCGACCCCAACACCCAGGTGTCGCTGGTCGATGCCGCCATGCCCGGCATGCTGCCCGTCATCAACGAGCGCTGCGTCGAGCAGGCGGTGCGAACCGGCCTCGGGCTGAACGCCCAGATCCACCTGCGCTCGGTGTTCGACCGCAAGAACTACTTCTATGCCGACCTGCCGGCTGGCTACCAGATCTCGCAGTTCAAGGACCCGATCGTGGGCGAGGGCGTGGTCGAGATCGACCTGGCCGACGGCACGACCAAGAACATCGGGATCGAGCGCCTGCATCTCGAGCAGGATGCCGGCAAGAGCCTGCACGACCAGCACCCGAGCCAGACCTATGTCGACCTGAACAGGTCGGGCGTGGCGTTGATGGAAATCGTCAGCCGGCCCGACATGCGCAATGCCGACGAGGCGGCGGCCTACCTCACCAAACTGCGCTCGATCGTGCGCTATCTCGGCACCTGCGACGGCAACATGGACGAGGGCTCCATGCGCTGCGACGTCAACGTCTCGGTGCGAAAGCCCGGCGCCGACCTCGGCACGCGCTGCGAGATCAAGAACGTGAATTCGATCCGCTACGTGAAGCAGGCGATCGAGTACGAGGCGCGGCGCCAGGTCGAGATCATCGAGGGCGGTGGCAAGATCGTGCAGGAGACGCGCCTGTACGATCCTGGCCGCAACGAGACCCGCTCGATGCGCTCCAAGGAGGACGCGCACGACTATCGTTATTTCCCCGATCCCGACCTGCTGCCGCTGGTGCTGACGCAGGCGTTCGTCGATGGCATCAGGAAGAGCCTGCCCGAATTGCCCGATGCACGGAAAGCGCGGTTCATCAAGGAATACGGTCTGACGCCCTACGATGCGGGCGTGCTGGTCCTCGAGAAGGAGACAGCGGCGTTCTTTGACACGGTGGCCAAGGGCCGCGACGCGAAGGAAGCCGTGAAGCTCGTCACGGGCGATTTCTTCGCGATGCTGAACCGGCGTGGCGCCACGATCGCGGAGTCGCCGATCAAGGCGGAGCATCTCGGCAAGTTGCTCGACCTGCAGGCCGACGGCACGATCTCCGGCCGCATCGCCAAGGATCTGTTCGTCGCCATGGAAGAGACCGGCAAGGACCCGGCGGCCCTGGTCGAGGAGCGCGGCCTGAGGCAGGTCACCGACACCGGCGCCATCGAGGCCGCCATCAAGGCGGTGATTGACGCCAACCCGGGGCAGGTCACGGCCTACAAGGCCAAACCCACCCTGATGGGCTGGTTCGTCGGTCAGGTCATGAAGTCGACCGGCGGCAAGGCCAACCCCAAGATCGTGAACGAACTCCTGAAGAAAGCGCTCGACGCCTGACACTTCTCCGGCGTCGAGCCGCTCCTCCGGCTGCTCAGGCCATGGCGACGAGGATCACCGAGGCGCCGGTGACCAGCATCAGCAGCGGCACCGCCCAGATCAGGAACAGGTAGAGCTGTTCCTGGACGTAGCGACCGAACCATCGTCCGACCACATTGAAACGGAACATCAGCACGTTGATCATCAGGGCGATGCCGAGGGCCATGTAGTTCAGCGCGAACAGCCGGCTCACGGGGTTATCGCCCGAGCCAAGCAACTGGTAAGTCGAATTGACGGTGAAGTTCAGCGCGATCACCGCGAACAATCCGCCAACGATCAGGTTGACGAACTCGAAGGTCTCGATCTGGAAAACGCCATCCTCGACGCGGTTCAGCCAGATGCCGAGCAGCGGGATCAGCAGCGAAGCGAACAGCGGAATGAAGATCGAGGCGATGATGGGGGCGGGCACACGCTTGATTTCCAGCGAGGCGACGACGCCTGAGTGCGTCGCACCGTACCAGCCGGGCAGCGACTCAGCCGCCAATTCGACCGGCCCGATCTCCCAGCCATCCAGGCTGGCGGATCGGGCGGGGCGGCTGAAATCGAGATCGTCCTGCTCGTATTCCAAGGCCACGACGTCGGCCGTCTGATCCCGCACCGCCAGCTCGATCCGCAGATCCTGCCGGTCGAAGGGAAAGCGGCCGACATCGACCGGTACCGCGAACTCGCCGGTGATCCGGCGCGTGAGCTCGACCTGGCCGTCGGGATAAAGCCGCAGGCCGAGTGCTGAATAGCTCGAGTCGCCGCGCTGGTTGACGACATCCACGTTGGGCGCCCAGAGTTCGGTGAGCTGGGCTTGCGCGTCGGCACCGCGCAGGACCTTCGGCGGACCATTGGCTTCCGCTGCCGGCTTACGCAGGCGAATATCGACCCAGCGCAGGCGAAGATCGACGGTGGCCTTGAACGAGCCGGTGTTCTCGCTGAACGACTCGATAGCGAGAAATGCCACGCCGACCTTGACCTGGACAGGAAGCCCCTTGCCGGTGGGCACGCCGGGGCGCGGCGGGTCGGCGGCCATCGCCGTCGCGAAAGCTGCCGTCACCCAGAACATCCAGGCGAGGGTCGCATACCGGACGACGGTGAGAATCGCCGACATCACGCCGCGCCCCCGATGCGTGTCCGGATGCGTTCGTAGTGATCGGAGAGGCGGCGGATCTCGGGGCAGAATTTGTCGGCATCCTCCGCCGCCGCCTCTGTACGTTCGCCGGCAGCGATGGCGGCAAAGCGCCGGTCGAGCACGTCGAGCGGGCGCAGCAGGAAACCGCGCACGACGACGATGATCGCGCCCGACAGCAGCACGATGGCGAAGATCGCCAGGCAGATCTGCCAGACGAGGGACTGCCCGGCCGCGGCGCGCGAACCGCTGAAGTCGCGCGCCACCGCGATCACGCCCAGCGGAACGCCGGCGCCGTCGCGCAACGGCACCAGCAGAACGCCATAGGGCACGTCCTTGGCGTCGCGCGCATAGTGCACGGGCTCGTTCGCCGCGGAGATGTCGGCATCGCTCGCGAGGTCCCGCATCAGCACGCCATTGGTGGTGTAGAGGCGGATGAAGCGGCCGACACGGTTCTGGTCGCTCAACACCGCCGGATTGATGCCGCGCGCGAACTGGCGCAGCGGCTTCTCCTCGATGAACACCGAGAAGTCCAGCCCGTAGGCTGCCTTCAGCCCATTGATGATCGGCGCGAAGGCCAGGCCGAACTCGAAGCTGCCGACCTGCTGGCCCTGCTCGCCGATCACCGGGGCGACACCGAAGATGGCCGGTCCGCCGGCGGCGATCGCCAATCCCTTGCGCGCCGCGTGCTCGCGATTCACCGCCACGACCATCGGCCGGAACGCCGTGAGGTCGTCGCCGAACTGTGTCGGGGCGTGCAACCGCAACAGCGACTGCGCTGGCGCGACGTGGAACTGCGCCTGGTCGACGCCGCGCCGGTCGCGCTGGATGGCGAACATATCGTCGTACTCCGCCAGCAGCTTGTCGCGGTCTTTCGCTGCCACCGCCTGCTTCGTCAACGGCAGCGAGGCGATGATGTCGGCGCGGGCCAGCGCCTCCTCGCCGGCACTGCGCAGCGCGGTGTCGACAATCGACTGCATCAGCTGGAACTGGCTCTGCTCGACCGAGGCCGTGAGCCCGCTGAACAGCCGGGTCGACAGGAAGGTCAGACCGGTAATGACGATCACAACCGCGGCGATCAGCGCCGCCGGCGCGCTCCGGCGAAATGTCATGCGATCCCCCAAACTGTCCCCGGGAAAATCCCGTTGTCTCTTGGGCCGAATGATACGTGCTAGTCTGATCCGGCGAAAGCGGGAGGCACGATGACGGCGAAGATCTATGCCATGACCTGCGGCCGCCTGGTCGGCCGGCTGAAAGACATGATCGAGGGCGAGGACGGGCCGGTGGCGCTGCCGATCCCGTCCTACCTGATCGAGCATCCCAAGGGCCGCGCCCTGTTCGACACCGGCATGCATCCGCAATGCCGCACCGACGCGGCAGGTCGCATGGGCGCGGGCGTGGCACGCATCTTTGGGTTCGAGCAGTACGGCGCCCAGGACGACGTGAAGTCGCGCCTGGAATCGATCGACCGCGATCCCGGCAAAGTCGACTACATCGTGAACTCGCACCTGCACTTCGACCACGCCGGCGGCAACGAATTGATCCCCAACGCCACCATGGTGGTGCAGAAGCGCGAATGGCAGGCGGCGCAGGATCCCGAGACGGCGGCCAAGGTCGGATTCTTCAAGGCCGACTTCGACCACGGCCATCAGGTCAAGCAGGTCGACGGCGAGCACGACCTGTTCGGCGACGGCAGCGTGGTCTGCATCCCGACCTATGGCCACACGCCCGGCCATCAGTCGCTCAAAGTCCGCACCGAAGCGGGCGAGATCGTGATCACGGGCGACGCCTGCTATTTCTGCCGCACGTTGCGCGAACGCCGGCTGCCGCGCTTCGTCTACGACCGCGATCAGATGCTGGCGTCGCTCGATCGTCTCGAGGCGCTGGAGCGGGGCGGCGCCAAGCTGTTCTTCGGCCACGATCCCGACTTCTGGAAGGACGTGCCCCAGGCGCCGGTTCCGGCGTTCTAGGGCACGCCGTCTCGGCTACTCGGGAACGACCTCGCCGGATCCGCCCAGCTCGGCTGGGAAGTCTTTCAGTTTGGGCAGGCCGTCTTTCATCCGAAGCACCGTCTCCGCGTAGTTCACATGGACGCCGGGCGTGAAGGTGACGCTGGGGATCGTCGCAGCATAGACGTCGGTCAAGCCGATCGGTGGGTGATCGGTCATGATGTGGCCGCCGCATTTGGTGCAGAACTGGCGGTCGCTGAGATCGGTCTTCTTGAAGTGGCCGACGAATTCCACGCCCTTTGTGACCTTCACGTTCGCGGGCTTCCACAGGGTGAAGGCATTTACCGGCCCCGCCGACCAGGAACGGCAGGAACTGCAATGACAATAGCCCATCGCTTCGGGTGCACCTGCGACTTCGATTTGCACGGCTCCGCAGAAACAGGTGCCGGTGTGTTTGTCGATCATGTCGTTACCCCTCGCTTCGGGCTGTGCCCGATGTACGAGGAGGATATCGTTCACCTGGGAACGTTCGGCCATGATCGGGACGCCGGCATGCTTTGCCGTGGCCCCGGATCGCCTCGTCAAAGTAGGACGTCAGGTCTGCGGCATGAACTCCAGCATCAGGCCACCCGACTGTTCGGGCGCCACCAGCACACGATCGCCCTCGGTGAGCTGGAAGGCGATGTTGTTGGCGCGCAGCAGCGCCTGCAGGGGCCGCGAGCGTTCGACGGCGACGGCTGCGCCGACGATGGCCGGCAGCTCCTGCGGCGCCATGACTTCGAGCGCTTTGTATTCGAGCTGGTAGGCGAGCGGCGACCAGATCAGGAGCTCCACCGAGCCCGCCTTGACCATCATGCAGCCGTCGAAAATCTCCTCGACCTGGCCGCCCCAGGCCGCCTTCAGCGCCTTCGCCGTCTCCCTCGGGTTCTCGGCCACGGCATGGATCGCCATCATGCCCAGCGCGCCGTTGGGATGGACGATCCATTCCGGCTCCATGAAGGCGTCGGGCGTCTCGTGCTTGACGGCGAACCACGGCAGCGGCCCGCCCGTCTCGCCGACCACCACGCCGGCATCGACCTCGAAGCCGTCCTCGGTTTCCCAGGCGTGCGTCCGTTCTTCGCCCTCGAGCTCCTCGACGTTCATTGCCAGTGCAATCAGCGTGGTGTCGCCCGCCAGCAGCTCGATATAGTTGGGGACGTCGTCGCGGTCGGGCTGGAAGCAGATGCAGCGCGGCTCCACCCCCTCCGGCGTCAGCTTGAAGCCGAGCTGCTCCAGTTTCGTGGCGGTGCTCTCGAAGTCAGTGTGGCTGACCGAGAGATGATCGATGTCGCGGGCCGAAATTTTCATGCCCGGTCATACAGGCTTAACGGCCTCACGCTCAAGTGGGATGCTTGCCCGCAGGCGGCGTGCTAATGCCGCGCCGTTCACCATCCCACTGGAGGAAAACATGTCCAAGATGACGCTTTACGGCATTTGGCTGAGCGGCCCGACCTACAAGGCGGGGCTCGCCATGTCGCTGATGGGCCAGGAATTCGCCTACAAGCACGTCGACCTGAGGGCCGGGGCCCACAAACAGCCGGAGTATCTTGCGGTCAACCGCTACGGCCAGGTGCCGGCGCTGGTCGACGGCGACCTCAAGCTCTGCCAGTCGGGCTCGATCCTGCTCTATCTCGCCGACAAGTTCGGCAAGATGGGCGGCAAGACCGCCGAGGAGAATGCCCGCGTGCGCGAGTGGCTGTTCTGGGAGTTCGACCGCCTGGCGCCCAACGTCTATCGCCCGCGCGCCATCAAGAAAGGCTTCATGAAGGCCGAGGACAATGTCCTCCAGCTCTACACCGGCCTCGCCAACGATGCGCTGAAGGTGCTCGATGCCTCGCTCGCCAAGTCGTCCTTCCTGGTCGGCAACGAGGCGACCATCGCCGACGTCGCGGTCTATGGCGACGTTGCCTACGCCGAGGAGGGCGCCATCGATCTTGGGCCCTACGCCAACGTGAAGGCCTGGATGGGCCGGGTTGAGAAGCTGCCCGGCTTCAAGAAGTACGCCGACCTGCTGCCGCAGCAGGACGCGGCCTGAGCGACCAGTGGATCAGGCTTCCAGCGTCTTCTTCATGACGCCGGTCGCCTGATCCATCATCCCGCCGATCGCGGGCGCAAGCTCGTTCGGCAGGAGATCGACCGTCCACACCAGCCGGCTCCTTGCCGCGCCATCGGCAAGGACCTGGACCGAAGCGTTGTAGTGGCTCGCCCGGCCCTCGACGACGGCGTAGACCAGACGGCAGGCCTCGTCGTCGACAGTGACCATCCGTTCGCGCGCCACCATTCCATTGAAGAACGTGACGACGCGATCTCCCTTGTCCATTTCCAGGGCGGTCAGGAAGCCCGGCGCCACGCGCGTATGGACCTGGCTGAAATCGCGGATCGCCGACCACACCCGGCCGGCAGGAGCGTCGAGGGATAGTTCGCGGCGCAGGGTTGCCATCGGCGTTGCTCCTTGATTGGGTGCGCCATCTAAGCCGCCCGGGTCAATACGGTCTGGCGATTTTCGGACGCGGTCGATCCACCGGAAGGACAATGGATAAACCCAAATCTCCCGCCGTCGTTGCTTTCTGGGAGGAATTCCGGCGCGCGCGGGGCGTGCCCGAGCAGGCCTATGACGTCTGCCGGATGGGCGACAATCCCGCCTTGGCCGACGAGTCGCTGGCGCTCATTCTGGCCGGCCCCAAGCGCGCCACCGCTTGCCTGCTGCGCGACGTGGAACAGGGTATCGAGATGATGGCCAGGGTCGGGGCTCATGTCGTGGTGATCGACGCCCACGACCGGCCGCGCGCCATCTGGCGGACGAAAACCGTGGACGTGAAGCCGCTCGACCAGGTCGACGAGGCCTTCGGCTGGGACGAAGGCGAAGGGGAACGGACACGCTCAGACTGGCTGGTGCAGCACACTTTTTATTTCGAGCGACGCGCGCGTGCCGAAGGTTTTGCCTTCGACGCATCGATGCCGGCGGTCTTCGAGCGGTTTGTCTTGGTCTGGCCGCCGGCGTACGCGGATACCGAGGGAAGCTAGGCCATCTCGGCCCAGCTCGCCTCGACCGTGGCGCGATCGAGGTCGCGGGTGATGAACACCAGTCGCGAACGCCGGTCGGCATCCGGCCAGCGGGCGAGCAGGGTGGGCGGATGGAAGGTGCGATGAACGCCGTGGATCACCAGCGGCTGCTCCTCGCCCACGACATTCAGAACGCCTTTTACGCGCAGCAGTTTGTCGCCCCATGAGGCGCGGACGGCCATCAGCCAGGGATTTAAGCGGTCCCAGTCGAGCGGCTCGTCGAAGGTGAGACAGAACGAGCCGATATGGGCGTCGTGGCGCGAGCGGTCGACATGATGGTGGTGATGGCCATGGTCATAGGCATGATCGTGCGCCTCGGCGCCGAGCCAGGCGCGAACCCGGTCGCTCTTGCTGGCCGGATCGAACGGCCCTGAGTCGAAGAGGAGCGCGGGGTCGATCTCGCCCAGCATGATCTCGTAGAGCGCCGCTCCGGGGTTGAGATCCTCCAGGCGCACGCGCAGACGGGCGCTGGTGTCGACGTCGGCGAGGTCGGTCTTGCTGATCAGCAGGCGGTCGGCGACGGCTGCCTGCTTCACCGCCTCGGCGTGCTCGTCGAGCTGCCGCGCGCCGTTCACGGCATCGACGGTCACCACCACGCCGTCGACGCGATAGTCGTGGCTGATCATCGGATTGTTGAGCAGGAGCTGCAGGATCGGCGCCGGGTCGGCGAGGCCCGTCGTCTCCAGCAGCACCCGGTCGAAGGGCGGCGCCGTGCCGTCCGCGCGGCGCTTGGCGATGTCGCGCAGCGTGCGGTCGAGATCGCCCTGGATGGTGCAGCAGACGCAGCCCGATTGCAGCAGCACCATGTCGCCGCCGACCTGTTCCATGAACAGGTGGTCGAGGCCGACCTCGCCGAACTCGTTCACCAGCACCAGGCTTCGCGCCATGCGCGGATCGCCCAGCATGCGGTTGAGCAGGGTGGTCTTGCCGCTGCCGAGAAAGCCGGTGATCACCGTCACCGGCAGGCGCTCGGCCGACTTGTCGCGATCGAAGAGACTCATTGCACAGTAAGTGTCAGTTTCATGATTGTTACAACGTAGCGTTGCCGACTCGTCTTGACGTGACGAAGGAACGGCAGGACGCTGGCGCCGTCAACGATAAAGCAAAGGAGGAGCGGCCATGGACTCTAGATATCTTAGAGACAAGGAAGATCTCAAGCAGGCGGCGCAGACCGTCGACGAGGATCGTCGGAACTTTCTCACCGCCGGCTTGGTTGGCGGCGCCGTCGTCGCCGGAACCCTCGTCGCGGGAGCTGCCCACGCGCAGCAGATCGCCCAAGCGCCGGCACTGTCCGACAAGGTGTGGTGGCCGCATCCCAAGTGGGGCAAGGACGACCAGGCGGGTTCCTCGAACTACATGACGCCGGCCAAGACGCTCGACACGGTCAAGCTGATCAAGGACGGCAAGGTCTACCGCATCGGCCGCATGTACGAATCGTCCATGCCGAAGTTCGGCGAACGCGCCTTCACGTTGCGCATTCCCGGCGCGCCCACCGGCGGCCCCGTCGGCGCCAACAAGGTGCTTTGGCACGACGAATTCCTGGCCACCGAAATCGGCCAGACCGGCACGCAGTTCGACGGACTGGGCCACATCGGCATCCAGATGGGCAAGGACGGCGACCAGAGCGAGATGCGCTACTACAACGGGGTGACCGAGCTCGAGATGGCCAGTGCCTACGGTCTCAAGAAACTCGGTATGGAGAACTGCAAGCCCTTCTTCACCCGTGGTCACCTGTTCGACGTCGAAGCGGTGAAGGGCCAGATGATGGAGGCTGGCCAGGAAATCACCGTCGCCGACCTGCGCGCCGCCCTGCAAAAGCAGAACATGCAGGAGGCCGACATCAAGGAGGGTGATGCCGTCTTCTTCAACACCGGCTGGGGCAAGCTGTGGCAGAAGAACAACGACAAGTTCGGCAGCGGTGAGCCCGGCATTGGCCTCGAGGTCGCCAAGTGGTGCATCGACAAGGGAATCAGCCTGACCGGCGCGGACCAGTGGGCGACCGAAGTGGTGCCCAACCCGGACAAGAACCTGGCGTTTCCGGTCCATACCGAGTTGATCGCCAAGCAGGGCATCTACAATCACGAGAATCTCGACTTCACGGCGCTGATCGCCGATCGCAAGTATCAGTTCGCCTACATCTTCTCGCCGGCCCCCATCAAGGGCGCCACGGGATCGAACGGCGGGCCAATCGCTGTTACCTGAGGCCGCCGTTACCTGAGGCCGCGGTGATCTGACCGCACGGCGGCTCGCGCTTCGAAACGCCCTCGCGCAAGCGGGGGCGTTTTGCTTTGATGGGATCAACGAATCGGGAGGAAAGACCATGTTGATGTTCCGTATGGCCGCCGCGGCGGCTCTTGTGCTGGGCATGGCCTTGCCGCTCACCTGGCCGGCGGCGGCCCAGGGCATTCCCAAGGTGCAGACGCCGGAGGAGGTCGGCTTCCTGTCGACCCGCCTCAAGACCCTGAGCGACCGGCTGAACGAGGGCGTCAAGAACAACGAGCTGCCGGGCGCGGTCGTGCTGATCGTGCGTAACGGCCGGATCGTGATGTTCGACTCCTTCGGGTTCCGCGACAAGGAAGCAAAGGTGGCGATGACCAACGACACCATCTTCCGCATCGCCTCGATGACCAAGCCGATCGTCACGGTGGCGGCGATGATCCTGATGGAGGAGGGCAAGCTCACCCTGGCCGATCCGGTCTCTCGCTTCATTCCCGCCTTCGCCGAAACCAAGGTGGCGGTGCCGAAGAAGAAGGACGACGGCACGGTCGAATACGTGCCCGAACCGCAGGCGCGGCCGATGACGGTGCAGGACCTGATGCGCCACACTTCGGGCCTGACCTACGCGGCGGTCGGCGCCAACCCGATCAAGCAGTCCTACATCGACATGAAGGTCGCCGACCGCAGCCAGACCAACGCCGAGATGGCCGACAAGCTCGCCAAGCTCAGCCTGCTCTACCAACCCGGCACGACCTGGGAATATTCCATGTCGACCGACGTGCTGGGCCGCGTCGTCGAGGTTGCCTCGGGCATGCCGCTCGACAAGTTCATCGAGGAGCGCATCACCAAGCCACTGAAAATGGGCGACACTGCCTTCGAGGTCTCGGCCGACAAGAAGGCGCGCGGCGCCAAGCCGATGAAGGAAGGCCCCAAGAACGAGCTGCCGGCCATTCCCGACGTTGCCGAGAAATTCACCTGGAGGTCGGGCGGCGGCGGCATGGTCTCGACCGCGGCCGACTACGCGCGGTTCCTGCAAATGTTCGCCAACGGCGGCCAGCTCGACGGCGTGCGCCTCATCTCGCGCAAGACCATCGACCTGATGACCGCCGATGCGCTGCCGCCCGACATCAAGATGGGCGCCGACATGTTCCGTTTCGAGGCGTTGGAGCCCAGTGCCCGCATGGGCCAGGGCTTCGGCCTGGGCTTCGCCGTCCGCACCGACGTCGGCCGCAATCCACTGCCGGGAACGCCCGGCGACTACTACTGGGGCGGCGCCTACGGCACCTACTTCTGGCACGATCCGAAGGAGCGCCTGTACGTCGTCTTCATGATGCAGTCGCCTGCCGCCCGCCTGCGCTACCGCTACCTGATGCGCGATCTCGTCTATCAGGCGATGGTCAACTGACTAGAACAGGTTCCAGGGGAGTAGACTCACCTCAAGAAGGACCGCGGGCCTCCAGGCCCGCGCATGTCGGCGCATTCACATGCGCC